>DASVHX010000056.1:0-4254 GCA_036382355.1 Bacteroidales bacterium | reverse complement strand
TTTCATTTTATTTAGCTTTTAATTTTCCCTCAGCCGTATGGCTTTTTGGTGTCGCTCCGTTTATTAAAGTGGGTTCTGGTCTCCACTTTTTTTTCAAAATAGGTAGTAATCCTTTATTTTGACCGTTATGTAGTTTTTTATACTTGCCCGTAACGGGCGGGTATAGCAGTAGTATGGGATTACGCGTATTATTACAGGTTTTCTGTTCCTGAACTGGCAATTTATCTTTTATTTTCTGAAAGATTTGCATCTAATGTATGTAAAATCCTGCAATCTAACCAAAATGAAAATCAATAAGTTATAAACAGGGTTATGTTAATAGTTATTTCGCTAATCGTTTTTTAAGGATCGACTAATTATTATATTTTAAGCTCATCAATAAAAAATCGATCACAAAGCAGAATTATTAATAGTTAATCAGATTCTTTGAGATAGCAGTTTCCCGACCTCAAAAACCATATAATCTTCCGGTTTTAAAATGTCCCTGAACTTTGGGTTTATGTTTCTATTGCACATTCTTCGGGATACGCACTCCAGTCTTTGGCTTATATTTGAACGCTAACAATACTCGAAGTTTGGCATGTTTATATACAGCATATTATGCTGGCAGAATTACCGTAATTTTACGCGCTCAGGTTTGCGCGATTTCAAACTAAAGGATAAGGGCAACCGGTAAATACATTTAAAATCAGAGCAACGTGATAAAAACAATTTCCTGGTTTGCATATCTGTGGCTGAGCATGTTGGTGCCAAGGTTTAAGTTGATGAGGCTCAGCAGGCAGGGTAAAACCGCCGAAAGGGATGCCTGTGCGCACGACATTGCGCGGAAATGGGCGCAATCAGGCTTAGCCATGAATGGTTCCACGATAAAAGTAACAGGCATCGAAAATGTGCCTGAAACCGGAGGCGTGCTTTTTATAGCCAATCATCAGAGCAATTTCGACATACCCATTTTAATCGGACATGTTCCCCGCGATAAAGGCTTCATCGCAAAGCTGGAGTTATTGAAGGTTCCATCATTCAGCCGCTGGATGAAGAATATCGGTTGCGTATTTATCGACAGGAGAGATGCACGTCAATCATTAACAGCCATGAACCTTGCCGCGGAAAGACTGAAAGAAGGACATTCGCTTGTAGTATTTCCCGAAGGCACGCGCAGTGTGGATGGAACAGTGGGGCAGTTTAAACCCGGCAGCCTTAAAATCGCCATGAAAGCAAGAGTACCCATTGTGCCTGTGACTATTAACGGTTCGATGCATATTATGCCCAAAGGCACTTCATTAATAAAATCCGCCATTGTAGAAGTCGTTATATCGCCGCCGCTTATTCTGGATGAACTGCCCGGAATGGACTCTAATGATATCACCGAAAAAGTAAGAGGCATCATTATTGGAAACCTTAAGAAGTGAAAAACTTAAAATTAAAAGTTCTTTCGACAGGATCAGAATGACAAGAAAGCGCATTTAGACTTCGCTACCATTGACGTATTTATATATTTACCAGAGAATCAACCATCTATTGAATGAATGTATTATTAATTTTTTGAATATCAAATATCGATTAACGATTTATGATTTTAAAAGTGATGGCAAATCTTAAATCAAAAATCGTTAACAGAGCGAAGCGACCTCACAAACACCTTTAAAATAAAAAATTTTGAGTAATCCTTGTTCTTAAATTAAGCGAAGCGTTCTCATGAGCAAAGCGAATAATCAATTTAACGTCATTCATCACTACTTTTTATGAAATAAATTACCCCTCAATGTGACAAGCATACAAGTTAAGTAGAGTCGTTCTGCTAAAAATTTCCCCATTTAAACCTCCCTGCCGCACTGCTTTCTTCCATACCTTTATTGACCATAAAAGAAGCAATGAACTTTGTAGTCTACAAATCGTCGGCGGGCTCGGGTAAAACCTATTCGCTGGTGAAAGAATACATCATACTGGCGCTATCGCAGCCCGATAACTATTGCCATATTCTGGCCGTTACCTTTACCAATAAGGCGGCCAACGAAATGAAGCAGCGTATCCTTACGAACCTTCGGCAACTTGCCGATCCTATTGTGTTCAAGAATACAGCAACGGTAAAATCCATGCTTCCGGAGCTTTGCACAATTACCGGCCAAACCACTGACGAATTGAGCTACAATGCCGGGCTTATCCTCACTCGAATTCTTCACAACTATTCCGATTTTGCTATCTCTACCATCGATAGTTTTGTAAACCGCATCATCCGCACTTTTGCCCGCGACCTTAAGTTGCCGCTCAATTTCGATGTGGAGATGAACAGTTCCCGGCTGATTGATCAGGCCATCGACAGGTTGATTGCCCGCGTGGGCAACGACAAACAACTCACTGATGTACTGATCGAATACATTGAGAATAAGGCCGATAGCGAAAATGGTTGGAACATCGAAGGCGACATGGCCGAATTCGGTAAACAATTATTCAATGAACAAGGGATACTAAAGGCGGAAAAATTGAAAGAGCTTTCGCTGGATGTATTTTCCAATGCCGAAAAGACGATGATAGCCTTCCGGCGTACCTTTGAGAAACATGTTTCGGAAATTGCAAAAGAAGCCATGGCGATTATCCTATCAAAAGGAATCGACAACAATTCATTTTATTATGGGAAACAGGGAATAGGGAACTATTTCTCGAATCTTGCCAATGGCCGCATGGACAAGCTTGCACCCAATACCCGCGTGCTCAAAACCGTGGAAGAGGATTGTTGGTACACCGCCAAAACAGATGCTGAACAGGTTCATGCTATCAATGAAATAAAGGGAGCGCTGGGCGATTACTACCTTGCCATTACCGATTATGCAAGTGGTGCCAACCTGCAGTGTTACAAACTATTCGGCTTGCTGGTTTTCAACCTTTATCCTCTTGCATTGCTCAGCGAAATGGAAAAGGAGATAGCACAGATCCGCTCCGAAACCAATATTGTCCACATTTTCGAATTTAACAGGCGCATTGCCGAAATAGTGATGAACGAACCTGTGCCCTTTATTTACGAACGCCTTGGAGAAAAATTCCACCATTATCTTATCGATGAATTTCAGGATACTTCGCGCCTGCAATGGATGAACCTGTTGCCGCTTTTGGAGAATTCACTGGCTTCGGGGTATTTCAATATGATCGTCGGTGATGGTAAGCAGGCCATTTATCGATGGCGCAGCGGATATGTGGAGCAGTTTGTGAACCTTCCGTTTATTGAGAATCCTTCTGGCGACGAATATATCGGCCAACGAGAAACAATCCTTAGGCAGAATTACGAGGAAAAGTTGCTGGATACCAACTATCGTTCCCAGCAAGGCATAGTAAATTTTAACAACGATTTCTTTGACCATGCAGCCGGGATATTGAGCGGAGATTTGCAGCGCGTGTACGAACATTCCCAACAAATACCCAAAAGCAACGCCGAAGGTGGATTTGTGAGCCTTGAATTTATAGATAAAGGTCCTGACGATGAAAAAGTGGCCGACCGCATGCTGGCCCGCTCGCTTGAACTCGTGCAATCGCTGATAACAAAAGATCATTATGCCTTGAACGATATTGTTGTACTTACCCGTTCAAAAAAGGATGGAAGCCTGGTAGCCAATTGCCTTGTAGATGCCGGAATACCGGTAGTTTCGTCCGAATCTCTGCTGCTATCGGCTAGCCCGGAAGTGAAGATGATGGTGGCTATGTTGCGGATACTCCTCAATCCGGCTGACAAGGTGGCCGTGGTCGAAGCTATCCATCTGATGGCCAAATGGAACTCCGGAGGCAGCGAGGACCTGCATAAGGTATGGTCGGGCGTTTTGCCGAACATCAGGGGCGAAGCCCCAATTCCGCAAACTGGTTTTATTGAATTTCTACAGCAACTGGGCATTGACTTTAATCCTACCAATCTGCAACGCCTGCCACTTTACGACCTATGCGAACAATTGATCCGCATGTTCGGACTCAATACAAATCCCAATGCTTATCTCCAGTTTTTCCTTGATGTGGTGCATAAGCAGGGTGTGACGCGCGGCATGGGACTCTCTGCCTTTCTTGATTACTGGGATGAACAGCAGGCCGAACTATCGGTGGTTGTGCCCGAACAATTAGACGCCGTGCGCATCATGACTATTCATAAAGCCAAAGGATTGGAATTTCCGGTGGTTATATTTCCATTTGCCAGCGATGATGCCCGAACCAACCGCAATTACCTCTGGATTGATTTGGACGAGCCATCGCTCGAAAAGTTACCCATCGCCCTCGTTA
>DASVHX010000055.1:0-3708 GCA_036382355.1 Bacteroidales bacterium | reverse complement strand
GACCTTAATATGGGCTGGTTTTCGGAACCCGCACGCCGCGCCATGTTGGTGCATACACGCGCATATGGTTGGTACAATGGTTTGGAGCCTGTAATTCAGCGGGAAGAGCGTTTCTCGGAATTGAACCTTATCGGGAATTATGCTCCCGTAAAAACCTTTGCGGTAAAAGTAACAGATGAGCATCTGAACCCTGTGGAAAATGCACAAGTAGAATTTCAACTTTATAACTACGCTGAATTTTACCCTATTGCCCGCAACAAAACGGATAAAAATGGGATAACCAGCATTACATCAGGCCTTGGCGATCTTATCATTTGGGCAGCTAAGGATAATAATTTTGCTTATAAAGAAATCACTGTCGAATCGACCGATACGTTGCACCTGCAGTTAGCATCTTCGCACCCCGATGGCATTTCGGAAATTTATGACCTGGTACCACCAGTGGAACGTAAACCACATGATCAGGATGATAAAGGCAATGCACGAAATGCAATCAGACTTCACACCGAAGATTCTATCCGCCTGGCCTACATGGAAACATTCAAGGATTCAACCTGGGCTGCCGCGTTAGCAAACACGTTGGAAATTAGCCCGGATAGCACAGTTAATGCTATTAGTTTGAGCTATGGAAACTGGAACGAGATTTCTGATTTCCTCAATTCCGTGGCTCCTGCGCAACGACATTGGGCATTGCGCATGGTGTCGGTAATTACCGATAAAGATATCAGAGATACACGGGCAGAAATCCTACGCGATCATCTTCAAAACGCTTTGCCTTTTTACAATAACCTACATTTTAGCGATCCGGAATTCTTCGCTGAAAACGTGATGAGCGGCAGAATAAGCAATGAAATGATGATATCCTGGCGGGCTTTTCTCCAGACTAAATTCGACAAGGCATTTGCCCTGGCTGCCCGCAACAACATCAACATCATTACAGGATGGATCGAAAAAAATATAACCATCGATAATACTGCCAACCTCCACTCCCGTGCTCCGCTTACACCCCGCGGAGTGTATGAACTAAAGATCGCCGACGAACATTCGCGCGACATCTTTTTTATTGCTGTCTGCCGCAGTCTTGGTATTCCGGCCCGTATAAACCAGGCAACTTCCATGCCCCAGTATTTTACAAATAATGAATGGACGAATGTTCCTTTCAATCGGCCAATGGAAACTGCCAATCAGAAAGGGTTTGTTCATTTTCTCAATGGAAATGATGCCATCATGCCTAAATACGCGATCAATTTTACGATAGCAAGGCTCGCTGATGGCTTTTACAGGACGCTGGAATATGAATACGAAACGAAACTGGATGCTTTTCCCGAAAAACTTGAAGTGGAAAGCGGGAACTACATGCTGGTTACAGGTAACAGGCAAACTGACGGCAGCGTACTTTCATCCATCACATTTTTCAAAGTAAATACGAATGAAACCTCAACAATAACTGTGAATATACGCGAAACAGGAACGAAACAAGAACCATGGGCTTTGCTTGATGTGAATGGCATTAATCTTACTGATTATAAAACCGGACAATCGACAGGATTGGCTGAAGTGATCCGGCAAAATGGAGTTGTGATGGTGTGGATTGATCCGGACAAGGAGCCCAGCAGGCATGTAATGATTGATATTCCAGCTGTTCGCGGAGTATTCGAACACTGGGGCGGTTCTGTAATTTTCCTACTCGATAAAAATAAAGTTGGTCGTTCATTCCGACCTGAGAATTTTCCCGGCTTACCAGCTCAGGCCATTTATGTATACGATAACAATAATATGTTGCTCGACCGCATCGAAAAACTAAAAGGGCATAAATTGACCGGAAACCTCCCCGTAATTGTGGTATCCGATGTGCTGGGCAACCTGGTTTATTTTTCTGAAGGATACAAGATTGGTGTTGGCGAACAATTGGCTAAAGAGATTGGCCGATTAAAGTAAACACTAAATCGTTTTGAGCATTTGCAGGTTTGAATTACTAATGATGTTTTCTTATCTATTCATCACTTTATCAGGAATTCTGACATTTTGGCTATCAATCCATCCTTATTAATTGGTTTGGTAATAAAATCGTTGCAACCGGCATTGAGAACGCGGAGTTTATCTTCCTCAAAAGCATATGCCGTAAGCGCTATAATAGGTAAATCGGGCCGAAATTTCCTGATCTCATGCGTGGCTTCATAACCATTCATTTCAGGCATCTGAATATCCATCAGTACAAGATCAATGTGATCGTGCTCCCTGCATATTTTAACCGCCTGTGCCCCATCTTCTGCATATAACATTGTGGCATCAGTTTTTTTGAGCATGATCTGAATCAAATTAAAATTTGAGCGGATATCTTCCGCTACCAGAATCGTAAATCCATTGAACCCTCTCTCAGGCTTGGGCAAATACTGTTTCTGAAGCGGAACCCGGGCAGAGGTTATGATATTATCCGGAAGTGTAAAATAAAATGTTGAGCCTTTGTTCTCCCCGGAATTAACCCAGAGCGAGCCACCCATCAATTCCACCAACCCTCTCGAAATGGATAGGCCTAAACCTGTACCTCCAAATTGGCGGGTATTGCTTTCCTCTGCCTGCCTGAACCGTTCAAAAATAAACTGTTGTTTATCCCCGGGAATTCCTTTGCCAGAATCTTCAACATAAAACAATAAGTTACCATTATCGTGGCGGTATCCTAATTTAACAAATCCCGAACTGGTAAATTTAAGAGCGTTGCCGAGAAGGTTATATAATACCTGGCTTAGTCGTACATCGTCGCTGATTATGTTGCTTTCGGTATCGCTCAACCCATTCTCTAATATAAGCCTAAGTTGCGATTTTCCGGCACTTGTTTTAATATTTTCGAACGTCATAAGCACTTTGTGCAATAATTCATTCAGGTTAAACCGTACATTGCTTATGATCAACTGCCCGCTTTCGAGTTTCGAAATATCGATAATATCGTTAATAACGGTAAGTAACTGCTTACTACTACTGCTAATGATAGAAATGAACTCGCGACGTTTTTCGGGCGTCAGGGTATCGTCGTCCAGAAGTTCAGCAAAACCGAGAATACCATTCATCGGCGTGCGTATTTCGTGCGACATATTAGCAAGAAAGGCCGTCTTGAGTTTATCAGATTCTTCCGCTTTATCTTTGGCTGCTTTAATTGCCTGCTCTGCTTTTTTTCGTTGAAGTGAGATGCTGATCTGGTCGGATATGAATTCAAGCATATCAACATCTTTAGTATTGTAAGCATTAGGATCGGAGTAACTCTGTACCACAAATGCTCCGGTAACTTTTCCTGCTTCTCTTAAAGGAACACCGAGCCAGGCCTCAGAATTTGTGCCAACCTGGTAGTATTTATGCATCCACTCTTTCTTAAAGATATCGTCTTTTGTCACCAATAGCGGTTTATTCTCTTTAACAACAAAGCCTGTTAACGAATTTTCTGCCGGCCAACTGTCAATATCATCATTTTCGTCTCTACAATATGCAGATATGAGCATATCAGTTTCTTCGTTGTAAAAAGCGATAAAAAAATTCGTAGTATCAAGTAGGGTTCCCAGTTCATCCTGTATGAATGATATAAATTCCTCAATATCTTTTGTAGTATTAACGGCACCCGAAATATTATATAACACTTTTTGTATTTTTTCGGCTCTTTTACGCTCTGTAATATCCTGTATAACACCGAAGACAATATTTTTCTCTTTGTCGTATTCT
>DASVHX010000054.1:0-10702 GCA_036382355.1 Bacteroidales bacterium | reverse complement strand
GGTATCAAAATCGGACAAAAAGTTCAGGTACTGTTGGACAAAGAAAACAAAACAAATCAAACGTTGGAAGGAGTTATAAGCTGGATTTCGCAAAAAGCCGAGTTCACGCCAAAGATCATTCAAACAAAAGAAGAGCGTGTTAACCTGGTATATGCCATTAAAATACGCGTGCCAAACGATGGCCGGATAAAAATATCTATGCCCGGAGAAGTTAATTTTACTCCAAAATCAAACTAACCCTAATTCAAAACAGAACAATTATGAGACTCTTCAAAATTTTATTCCTGATTATCCCAATGTCTTTGTCGATAAGTCATGCAAAAGCGCAATCCGTAGCCGACAAAATTATAGGTTACTACCTAACCAAAGATGATGAAACGAAGCAGGAAAAATCACAAGTGCAGATATTCAAAAATACCAACGGCAAATACTATGGAAAGATCATATGGCTTAAGGAGCCTAATGAAAATGGTAAGCCAAAACTGGATAAGCACAATCCGGACTCCAAACTGCAAAAGCGGGCTATTATGGGTCTCGAAATCCTGAAAGATTTCAGCTATAACAAAGATGATTCGGAATGGAGCAAGGGCAGTATCTATAATCCCACCAGCGGAAAAACCTATAATTGCTATATAAAATTCGAAAGTCCCACAAGTCTCAAAATTCGGGGATATATTGGTGCAGCCTGGATGGGATTGGGGAAAACAGCTATCTGGACCAAGGAAACTACGTTACGAAAATAATCCATAAGGCATAAATAGCCTAACCCAGATGATGAACCCGGAAGAATCGGTAGTTGCTTTGGAAGTAAGCAAAAGCTTTGGCAAGATCGAAGCTTTGCATAGCATTTCATTATCTGCTTACAAGGGAGAGCTTTTTGGCCTTATCGGACCCGATGGCGGTGGTAAAAGTACATTGTTCCGTATCCTTACCACATTATTACTGCCAGGCTCGGGAAAAGCAACGGTTGCGGGTTTTGATGTTGTAAGTAAATACCGGAATATCAGACGCATCGTGGGTTATATGCCCGGAAGGTTTTCGCTTTACCAGGACTTGACGGTAGAAGAAAACCTGAAATTTTTTGCAAGTATCTTCAAAACCACAGTGGCAGCAAATTATGATCTGATCAGTGATATCTATGTGCAGTTAGAGCCATTCCGGCAAAGGCCTGCCGGAAAGCTTTCCGGAGGTATGAAACAGAAACTGGCTTTGTGCTGCGCTTTGATCCATCGTCCAGAAGTACTTTTCCTGGATGAACCAACGACAGGTGTAGATGCCCTGTCGCGGCGCGAATTCTGGGAGATGTTGCGCAGGCTCAAAAATGAAGGCATCACGATCCTGGTTTCAACGCCATACATGGATGAAGCTATGCTTTGCGACCGCGTAGCCTTGATGCAGAAGGGCACATTGCTTCAGATAGACACGCCATCGGGCATCATCGGGCAATATAACCTTCCGATATGGGCAGTGAAAGGCGACGATATTTATGGGATGATGGGGCAGCTAAGGCATTTTGAGGGCACCCAAAGCGCATATCTATTCGGCGACAGCATTCACCTTTCCACAAGGGACGATTCAGTTACAGAGGCTCATATTGTTTCATTCCTTCAAAAAACTATAGCTTCCAAAATTGAGGTTCACAAAATTGATGCATCTATCGAAGATTGCTTTATGTCGCTCATAGAGCCCGAACTACAAACAATAATTGCAGGATAAATCTCCAAAACTTAACTAATGATGCCCGGGCAAAAAGTGATCGAAGTTGAGAACCTGGTAAAGAAGTTCGGGACATTTGTAGCTAACGATAACCTAACATTCAGCGTAAGCAAAGGAGAAATCTTCGGTTTCCTTGGCGCAAACGGAGCGGGAAAAACCACTGCTATCAAGATTTTATGCGGCCTGCTTGCACCTACTTCGGGCAAGGCAACGGTAGCTGGTTTTGATGTATATCATCAACCAGATAAGATCAAACAGAATATCGGTTACATGAGCCAGAAGTTTTCCCTATATGAAGATCTCACTGTAAAGGAAAATTTCAGGTTTTATGGTGGGATTTACGGTCTTTCGAAGAAACGGATAGACGAACGGATAAACGAACTGTTGGGAAGGCTGGGCCTGCTGCATGTGCTGCACGAAAGCACAGACTCATTGCCGCTGGGTTGGAAACAGAAACTGGCATTTTCGCTCGCTATAATCCACAATCCTTCGATAGTATTTCTCGACGAACCTACGGGCGGTGTTGACCCCATCACCCGCAGGCAATTCTGGGATATGATTTACGAAACGGCCCGGGGCGGGATCACGGTATTTGTAACGACACATTATATGGATGAAGCGGAGTATTGTCAGCGTGTTTCCATCATGGTCGATGGTCGGATAGAAGCCCTGGATACCCCGGCCATGCTAAAGAAAACATATGCGGCGCAAACCATGGACGAAGTATTTTTGAAACTGGCACGTAAAGCAAAGACCAGTATTTTATAACCACAATTTCGCAAGGCACAATGAAAGGATTTATTATCAAAGAGTTTTATCACATTTTCAGAGATGTGCGCTCAATGATCATTCTTTTCGGTATGCCACTCGTGCAGGTTCTTCTTTTTGGCTTTGCCATTTCCAATGATGTAAAAGATGCCAAAATTGCAATACTCGACCACGCAAAGGATAATGTCTCACGCGAAATCACACAGAAATTGCTGTCGTCGGGTTATTTCGTCCTGGTGCAGGATCTCTCGTCCGAAAATGACATCGGCGCAAGCTTCCGAAGCGGTAAAGTGAAAGAAGTTATAATCTTTGAACAAAATTTAGCCCGCAACCTCGACAAAGAAAAAAAGGCAAATATCCAATTGATAGCCGATGCTTCCGATCCGAATACGGCCAATTTGCTGGTAAATTATACCACCTCCATTATCAGCGATTACCAGCGGGAACTCATGCAGGACAAACAATTGCCACTACAGATAGAACCCGAGATCAAATTGCTTTATAATCCGGGGCTTAAGAGTGTATTCATGTTTGTGCCGGGAATTATAACGATTCTGCTAATGCTGATATCGGCTATGATGACTTCCATTTCGATAGCCCGCGAAAAAGAGCATGGAACAATGGAAATATTGCTGGTATCGCCACTCCGGCCTATCCAGATTGTTGTCGGAAAAGTTGTGCCTTATGTTATACTGTCTTTTGTAAACGCAGTCACAATTCTACTTTTAGGCTACTTTGTATTTGGTATGCCGGTGCAGGGAAGTCTGGTACTTTTGCTTGCCGAAAGCCTACTCTTTATCCTGATGGCGCTTTCGCTGGGAATTCTCATTTCAACGGTAAGTAACAGTCAGCAAATTGCCATGATGCTCTCTATGTTTGCACTTATGCTGCCAACTATCCTGCTGTCGGGCTTTATTTTCCCGATCGAGAATATGCCACTTCCACTTCAATTATTAAGTAATATAATGCCGCCGAAATGGTTTATCATCATTATTAAAGCCATTATGCTTAAAGGTGTCGGACTAGGCTATATCTGGAAAGAGACCCTCATCATATCAGGCATGTGCCTGCTTTTTATCACGCTAAGTGTTCGCAAATTTAAAATCAGGCTCCAGTAATGCGCACAATCCTCGTCATTTTGCGAAAAGAATTTATCCAGGTTTTTCGGAACAGGAGTATGGTGCCGATCATTTTTGCTATGCCTATGGTACAACTATTGGTACTTGCATTTGCCGTTACTTTCGAGATTAAAAATATAAACCTTGATGTGGTTAACCAGGATAACAGCCCTGTTTCCCGCGAACTCATCAGCAAATTCCAGGGTTCCTCATTCTTTACAATTAAAAATTTTTATGCTGATTACGATCAGGCTTCTGCTGACTTAAAAAGTGGTAAAGCCCACCAGGTGCTTATAATCCCTCCGCATTTCGAGCGCGATCTTTACAGGGAAAATAAAGCAAAATTACAGCTGATCACCAATGCCATTGATGGCAGCGCAGCCGCATTGATGAATGCTTATGGTCTTTCAATTATCCGCGATTATAATAAGGAACTTATTGTTGAAAAGACGGGTGACAATTTATTTACCGACCCTATCAGCATCTCCTATTCTTATTGGTTTAATCCCGAACTGAACTATACCACATACATGGTCCCAGGCATACTTGTTCTGCTTGTGACCATGATCGGCATCTTTCTTTCGGGAATGAATGTGGTTCGCGAAAAGGAAATTGGTACAATTGAACAGATTAATGTTTCGCCTATCAAAAAATATCAGTTTATTACCGGTAAACTGCTGCCATTCTGGTTCATAGCACTTTTCGAACTGGCATTTGGGCTTGTGCTGGCCCGTATCATTTTTCATATTCCTATCCTGGGAAGTGTCTGGCTTATTTTTGGAGTTGCAGCTGTTTATCTGTTGGTTGTGATGGGAATAGGGCTTTTCGTTGCAACGGTTTCCAACACTCAGCAACAATCGATGTTCTTATCCTGGTTTTTCATGGTTATCTTCATACTGATGAGCGGGCTTTTTACGCCAGTGGAAAACATGCCGGGATGGGCACAGAATCTGAACATCATCAATCCGATTGCTTACTTTATCCGCATCATGCGCATGATTATGCTCAAAGGATCGGATTTTCAGGATATCCTTGTACCCTTTGCTGCCATTAGTGTATATGCTGTAACTATGCTAAGTCTGGCCGTGTGGAGATATAAGAAAGTTGCATGATTTCAGTAGAATCAGATCTTTTCGCTCTTTATAAAATTGCACATGTCCTTTATTGTCCAACTTATAGGAATGAACTCTATGTTCAGCGTTTTTTCTATTTCATCAGCGGAATAGCGATAATTATTTGAGGAGGTCCGCACTGTTTCACGCGTTACCACTGGTAATTTACCAGTGAACACTGAACGCAGTTTTTCTATTCTCCAAGCCAGCGAAAGTGCAAACCGGGGTATTCGGATTTGCGGAGTTGCTATATTGCAATGTTCTGCTACAAGGGTGAAAAGTTCGCGATATGAAAGATTCTGACTGTTCAATACATATCGCTTATTTGTAATTGAACTCTCCATCAACGCATGCATAATTTTCACCACATCACGCACATCTACATAGCCGTTCATTCCTATTGTATAAAACCTTGAGTGCTTTCGGATAGCTTGAAACAACCGCACACTGCTTTGATAAGGCTCGCCTGCGCCAAGTATCACAGAAGGATTCACAATAACAACCTGCAACCCTTCTGCGGAACCGCGCCACACTTCGCGCTCAGCACCGTATTTGCTTATGGCGTATCCGGAATTGTTGCGCGATGGTTTCCATTGGGTTTGCTCATCAATAATTCCATCGTTTTCGGCCCGACCAAGCGCCGCGATGGAACTCACGTGACAAAATTTTCTTACTCCCTGCGCCAGACAAGCATTCACCAGGTTGGAAGTGCCATCAATATTGGATTTTATCATTTTGGCCTTCTCGCGGGGATCGAACGAAATTATCGCGGCGCAATGGTACACCTCATCCACACCTTTCAACGCTTCTGTAAGAGAGTGAATATTAAGCAGATCACCTTTTACCCATTGAATCCGCTCAAATAGTTGTTCAGGATTATCACTCATGTAACTAAAAACCCGCTTCGTTCCATCGAACGAACTTTTTTCACGATGCAAAGCTTTAACTTCGCATCCATCGTTTAATAAGTTGTGGAGCAGGTATGAACCTACCAATCCTGTACCGCCTGTTACCAATATCATGGGGCAAAAGTAGCAATATATGAAGAACCAGGGTAAAGCTTTTATAATAATAGCGAATAACCACGGAGACACGGAGAACATAGAGAAACACAGAGATAACAAGAAATAAGGGAAGAACTAATCTCCGTGAACCTCCGTGATCTCTGTGTCTCCGTGGTTCGATTTCATTACAATGTTAGTAATCGAAATGTGGTTATAAAGCGTTTCCAGGTCAGGTACAAACGGTTTTCCTATCTTTGCAAAAAGAAGAAGCATGAACTTTATTGAAGAATTGCGCTGGCGCGGGATGTTGCAGGATATTATGCCTGGTACCGAGGAATTGCTGAACCGGGAAATGGTGAAAGGTTACATTGGTTTTGATCCAACCAGCGATTCGTTAGGTGTTGGCAACCTTGTACAAGTAATGACCTTGCTTCACTTTCAAAGATGCGGGCATAAACCTATTGCCCTCGTTGGTGGCGCAACAGGAATGGTTGGCGATCCCAGTGGGAAGAGCGCCGAACGCAACCTGCTTGACGAAGATACCTTAAATCAAAATCTTGCCGGACAACGCGCCCAACTTGAAAAATTTCTTGACTTTGATTGTGGCGCCAATTCGGCCGAAATCGTAAACAACTACGACTGGTTCAAAGACTTATCCTTCCTCGATTTCATACGCGATGTGGGGAAACATATAACCGTCAACTATATGATGGCCAAGGATTCGGTACAGAAACGCCTGGAAAGCGGGCTTTCGTTCACCGAATTCTCCTACCAGTTGGTGCAGGGTTACGACTTTTACTGGCTATGGAAAAACATGGATGTTAAGCTCCAGCTTGGCGGAAGCGATCAATGGGGCAACATTGTTACCGGTACCGAATTAATCCGCAGGAAAGACGGGGGAGAAGCCTTTGCCATGACTACACCGCTGATCAAGAAAGCCGACGGCACTAAATTCGGCAAAACCGAAAGCGGTAACCTATTCCTCGATCGCAACAAAACCAGCCCTTACCAGTTCTACCAGTTCTGGATGAATGCTTCCGATGCCGATGCCTCCAATTATATCAGGATTTTTACCATCAAAAGCCGCGAAGAGATTGAATCGCTGGAAGCAGAACACGCTACGGCTCCTCATCTGCGCATCCTGCAGAAAGCCATTGCAGAAGAAGTCACCATACGCGTGCATTCAGAAGAGGATTACCGATCGGCAGTTGAAGCCTCCGAAATCCTTTTCGGAAAAGGCACCACCGAAACACTCCGCAAACTGGATGAAGAAACACTGCTAGGCGTATTTGAAGGTGTTCCTCAATGCGAAATTGAGAAAAGCGAAATCGCCAGGACGATACCTATCGTTGATTTCCTTTCCGAAAAAACGCAGATATTTGCTTCCAAAGGCGAGGCCCGGCGTATGCTGAAAGATGGTGGCGTTCAGGTGAACAAACAAAAGGTTGGCGAAGAATTTTTAATCGATACTTCCATGTTGCTCAACAATCGTTATATCCTTGTGCAGAAAGGGAAGAAGAATTATTTTCTGGTGAAGGTGGTGTAGATTTTTCCTGACTTCAAGAAAAAAGGAATAAGAGAGAATTATATTTAACCGGGTAAATTGTATTATCAAAGTACAATTTACCCGGCCAATTTTTATCGGCCTCCGGCAGGACAATTCTCATGTAAAAATTTAGAACTGATAGTTTTCAGGTGTTCACGTGTCCCTTCTCCCTCATAAATCCCATGCGAACGCATCGGGTAAACCATCATCTGAAATGGTTTATTGTAACGGATCAGTTCATTAATAAGCTTTTCGGCATTGGCATAATGAACATTGTCGTCGCCTGTACCATGAATATATAATAGATTTCCCCTGAGATTTTTTGCATGGGTATACGGAGAGCCGGCCAGGAAATCATCGCGGGTTTCCTGTGGAATGCCCATATATCGTTCCTGATAGGTGTTATCGTAAGCAAGTTGGTTGGCCACAGCAGCCACTGCAATACCAGTCTTGAAAATTTCGGGATACTGAAACATGAGATTGAGGGTTGATGATCCACCACCACTCCAGCCGGTAACAGCCACGCGACTTGTATCGCAATACGACCATTTAAGCACTTCTTTTGCACCCATGGCAAGGTCGCGAATATTAACAATACCAATCTTGCGATAAATGGATTTCCGCCATTCCCTGCCCCTGGGAGATGGGGTTCCCCGATTATCGACCGAAACAAAAAGGTATCCCTGGTCAGGTATATCATCGCCAAACTGCGAATTTTTGCCAATCCCATATACATCCATCACCGTTGATGACCAGGGTTCGCCATATACCTGGAAGAAAACAGGATATTTCTTTGATGGATCAAAATCTTTAGGTTTTGCAATCCAGCCATCAAGAGTAATGTTGTCTTCAGTTGTCACTTTAAAGAATTCAATTTGTTTTCCATAAGGATCCTCTTTGAGATTTTTTGCGATAGATTTAGTTTCGTCAAGAGGTTTCATCCCGGGCAGGCTTATCCATTCCGATGCAGGCATGTAAAGATGGCTCGAAAAGCTATGTCTTGCCCATTTGCCATTTGGTGACATCACATAATTATGCGTTCCGGGCAAATCGGCAGACGTAAGTCGCTCCGGTTTCCCACTACCATCAAGGCTGGTTCGATACAGGTAACGCTGGGTATAATTATCGGGTGAAGCAGCAAAGTACAAAACATTATTCAGTTCATCAATAAGATTTAACCTCATCACATCAAAATTACCTTTGGTAATAAGGGTTTCTTTGCCATCCATCCCTATCCGGTACAAATGCCTCCATCCATCCTTTTCGCTGGCCCAGATGAATGCTTTCTTATTTTCGATCCAATCCCATCCCATATTATCGCCGCCGTTCCAGGTGGCCTTTACATCAATCCAGGCTGTATCGCTTTCGGTCCATAACAGCTTGCAAGCCGCAGTTTTCGAATCAGCCAGAAGGATATTGGTTTTGTTCTGTTTCCGGTTCAGTTGCTGAATGATCAATTCATGATCACCCGCCCATTCCATTCGAACGAGGTAATTTTGGCGTGGATCACCTTCTATATTCATCCATTTTGTTGTAGCAGTTGCGAGATCAGCCACACCGATTTTCGCCGGTGAAGGATCCTCTCCTGCTTTTGGGTATTCCACCGGTACAGTGAATGAATAGGTAGAATCGGTGGTGTTGAGCATCAGATAATTCCGAACCTGAGAGGCGTCAATATTCCAATAGGCAATGCTTTTCCCGTCGGGGCTCCAGCGAAAACCATCCAGGCAAAAAAGTTCTTCGGCATATACCCAGTCGAATGTTCCGTTGATACTACGATCACGGGTGTCGAAAGTAAGTTGCTTTATTTCCCCGGTAGCCAGATTTTCCACATAAAGGTTATATACTACTTTGTTGTTCGATTTATCCTGGTAAACGTATGCCACATTGCTTCCGTCGGGTGAAAACTTGGCATACATCAGGCCATCTTGCCGAAGGCTTTTGCCCAATTGTTTCAATCCACCCGTTTTCATTTCATGCAACCACACCTCTCCGGTAGTTTTATGATATAAGGTTTCAGTATTGACAAAAAGCAGGATTTTTTCCTGATCGGCAGACCATTGAAATGAAGTAAGCTGCCTGGGATGAAGGCTGTCTTTGGGGAAAAGTTTATCAGCATCAATCAGCAAGGTGTTGCTCATCGAGGGTAATTCCACCTTCACGATTTTGCCTTTTTCGATGGAAGTATAACTATTCCCATCAGGTGCCCAGTTCGTGATCCCTCCACCCCTTGGCTGTGAAAATACAACTGTTGATAGGGTAATAACTGCTATTGTAATCAAGAATCTTTTTTTCATTGTAAAACAGTTTTTTATTATAAGATGCAAGATTAGTAATTATCGGTTTGAATATCAAGTCAAAACATAAGCAAAGAGGCTGCCTCTAAAAGGCAGCCTCTTTGCTTATGTTTGTGATCTTTCAATCTGCTATTTCACAAACTGCTCAGCATAATACTTTGCCGTGAGTTTTTCGCCGGTGGCTTTTTCGATCATATCGTTCCAGTAGAAGCGTGCACCAGGCATAAATACGTTTTCTTTCAGATATGCCCCTACTTCAGTTTTGCCATAGTAACTCTGTTTGAAATCTGCTGATTTCAAAACATTGGCAGCTATAAAGTGGTTTAGCTGCGAAGCCAGCAATTCGCCCAGCAGGTAGTTGTGGTAGTAGCAAGGATAAGATGCAATATGAATTTTTGTAGCCCAGTCGGGTTGGTTGCGGCCTGCGGGGCGTTTGATCATCTGGTATTTTTCTACCAGGTCCCACCATAGTTTGTTCAAATCCTGGTCGGGGTTTTCGTACATGCCTTTTTCGAACCGGTACATCACCTGGGCCCATCGGCTGAATGTAAGTTGTTCGAGGCGGAGAACTTTGAAACTTTCTGCAGCAACCATGCGGGCATCGGCGGTATCGGTCAGTTTCATATCAACAAGGAATTCCGCATTGCTGCTCATGCGGCCAAAGAACATGGCAATAGCTTCGGTGGTGAAAGTATGGGCCGGATTACGCAATATAAACGGAAGTTTCGGGTCGATGTATTTATCGTAGTTGGCATGGCCGAATTCGTGCAGCATGGTTCCCATCCAACTGGCGTTGGGCTTTATATTACCGAGTACACGCACATCTCCCTTATTGTCGATATCAATACAATAGGCATGCTGGTTCTTGCCGGGCTTTTCATAAAGGTCGCTTTTAGCCATCATTGCAGCCATATCGAGTCCAATGCTGTTGTAATAATCGGTGGTGAGTTTTTCGATATTCTGTCCCTTGTAGTATTTGTCGAGATCAACCGTGTAAATGGCCGGGGCCTCCTGGAAGAAACGGTTCTGGTAATGCCATGGCATGAGGTCTTCCTTCTTAACCTTGTCGCGTTTGGCGAGGTAATCGTCAATTTCGCCCTTAAGTCCGGCAAAAGCATCGCGGGTAAGGTTATCGAGTTCA
>DASVHX010000053.1:0-2731 GCA_036382355.1 Bacteroidales bacterium | reverse complement strand
CTTGCATTTTGCATTTTACAATTTGAAATTTCCAATGTTTCTGTTCATTAATCATTGTCAGATAAAATGCTATGAGATCATGAACTAGCGTCTTAATATAACAAAAATGCACGATTTATTTACCATCGGCTTACTGTATTTTACTTCTTTTTTCAGCATTATCAATCCATTGGGAGTAATGCCTGTGTTCATGACCATGACTGCAGGACTTTCGCGTCAGCAGCAACAGCGAACAGCATTAAAAGCAAGTCTTACAGCATTCTTCACACTGCTGCTTTTCGCCTTTGGAGGACAGGTGTTGTTCAAATTCTTTGGAATTTCGGTAAATAGTTTTCGGGTAGTGGGAGGTATCATCTTCTTTATCATGGGTTATGATATGCTGCAAGCCAGGCTTGGGAAGATCCGTATAGATGAAGGATCGGTGAAAAAATACGTGGATGATATTTCGATAACTCCACTTGGTATCCCAATGCTGGCCGGCCCTGGAGCCATCACTAATTCGCTGGTGCTGATGGAAGATTCGTCGTCGCTGGAACTCAAGGTTATGCTCATTTTCATTATAGCCCTCACTTTGCTGCTTACTTATCTGATTCTGCTTGGTTCGGGCAGCATCATGAAAGTATTGGGCGAAACTGGCAACAAAGTGATGATGAAACTTATGGGACTCATTTTAATGGTTGTTGCCGTAGAGTTTTTCTTTGCCGGTCTCAAGCCAATCCTTCAATCGATCCTTCACATCACTCCGTAAAAATGAATCCTCACGATAAAAGCTTTGGTATTGTTGAGACGAAGTTCACGCTTCTTCCCCGGTATTTCGATAACCAAAGCTTTGTGCATGGCATCAACCATACCTATCGTGTGATGTATCATTGCCTGGAATTGGGCGAGGCAATGGAAAGCAGCAAGGCATCCTTGCTGGCATTTATGGGCGCGTTTATTCATGATATGGCAAGGCAACACGATGGCTATTGCACGGAACATGGTTCATGGGCAGCCACACGCAAATTGCCATTCTTCCGCGGGCTTTTTCTTGAATCAGGGGCTTCCGAAGAAGATTTGGAACTTATTGCCACCGCTGTGCGTCAACATTCTTTACCGATAGAAATAAACGCTTCTGATCCTGCCTGGCAGGTGAGTGCGCTGCTCAAGGATGCCGATGCGCTTGACCGCATCCGTCTGGGCGAATCCAATCTCAGACCTGAATATCTACGCTTCCGCGAATCACTTTCACTTATTGAACCAGCAAAAGAGTTGTATCTCAGATGTCCTATTGAACCGCTTGCTTCGTTTGGTGAACTGCTTGCTTTGGTTGGGTAAAAGGAACAGGGAACAAGTGAAAAGTGAAAAATTAATGACTAAAAGTTAAAGTTAGTCGCGTTCCTCACTGTTTAAAATTAGGTGTAAAGTAGTACAGGATAGTAACATATGTTTCAATTTTTTGTGATCTGGTGCATTTCGAAAAAATTATTCCGACATTTGTCGTAAAAATAACGACAAATGTTGTATCTTTGTGCGGTAAACTTCAAATCATATGGAACAGCCACTAAATATACTCGAAGAAAGTAAAATGACCTATGGTTCTGTTATTGATAGGGATATTTTCCGCTTAATAGATGCCATCAGGGCAGGGATCAATTTTCCTGTTTTTACTTCAATTGCAAAACAGAGTTCATTTACCATGAATGAATGGTCGGGATTCCTGCATTTATCCGAAAGAACAATGCAGCGGTATCAAAAAGAACAAAAGACATTTGATCCGTTATCCTCCGAAAAAATCCTGGAAATAGTACTTCTTACCAGGTTAGGGATCGAAGTATTTGGCAATGGTGAAAAGTTTAATTCCTGGCTGGAAACTAAAAACATGGTACTGGGAAGTAAAAAGCCAAAAGAATTTTTAGATAACACATTCGGAATAGGTTTGTTAAAAGATGAACTTACACGCATAGAGCATGGTATCCTAGCATGATAGTCTACCGTCTCAGTAAGTCGAAATATAGCAATGATCTTTCCGGAAGAGGTGCTGAACGAAGTGGTGGACGATGGAACAGCAAAGGAGTAGCGATGATTTATACCGGTGAATCAAGAGCTTTGTGCACAACAGAAATTGCAGTTCATACGCCTTTGGGCAATATTCCAACGGATTATGAAATTATTTCAATTGAGATTCCTGATGCATTAATCGGTGAATTGGACATTACCACTTTACGCGAGGACTGGAAATCGTTCCCTCACCCACATTTCACACAGGAAACCGAGGATAAATTTATTTCGGATAATATTTACCTTGCATTAAAAGTGCCTTCGGCAGTGGTCCCGGGAGATTTCAATTATCTGATCAATCCACATTACAAAGATTTTTCCCAAGTAAAAATAACGGATATTGGCTCATTTGAATTTGATGAAAGGTTGTTTAATAAATAGCAGAAATAAGACAAGGGGAAGTGAAAAACAAAAAAATGGAAAACTAAAAGCGAAAAAACATTTTAGGGATAATATATAAATCACTTTATAAATGAGAAGATTAACAATTATAATTACTTTATTATTACTGGCATTTGGTCAATTAGTTGCCCAGGAGAATTTATTAATCAATGTTTATAACAGGTCTTTTCAGAGTTTAAATGGGAAATGGAACTATATAGTTGATCCCTATGAGAATGGATATTACAATTACCGGTATGAGCCTTACGACAATCTTGCCGAGCCCGGTAAAGGAGCCTATTTCACAAAT
>DASVHX010000052.1:0-5254 GCA_036382355.1 Bacteroidales bacterium | reverse complement strand
GCAAAAAAATCCCCGAACTTATGAAAGGTTTGGGAACAGGTATAAAGGGTTTTAAAGATGGTATGAAAGGGGAGGAAGAGGATTCTAAATCCGGGACGACACCCGATAAAAAATAATCCTGGCATATCTCACATCCTGATCTGGATTTACCAATCATAAAGGTGTCTTTTGTATTTCCGCCTGATGGCAAATGCCCTGCTATTACCATAGGAAATTTAGCCTTAGGATTATTTCCTGTTATTCTAGCTATGACATCCAATTACATAAAATATTTCAAATAAAATACTGAATATCAGATTTTTATTGTTTTACCTAAAGCTCCTGGCCAAACAGGGGGAGGTCGCTTAAGCTAAAGCTGTTTTTAACGGTGCAAAACAGTGTGTTATGTCCATACCTATTTATACACTGCATTGTAATCATCTGCCATAGCGATTATTCCAATGCCAAACAATGCTACTATTTTAGGGTGTAGCAAAGTACATCGCTCCTGAATCTGGAGCGTTTGATTGCCCGGTGATGAAGGAAGAACTTTATATATTTAGATTTATTAACACGTTGCCCTTCAATATTTAGCTATTTTTGTGCCATAGCTGAACATTAAAAAAATTCATTATGGGAAAAATAGGAGCATTCGAACTCATACTTATTCTAGCTGTAGTTTTATTACTTTTCGGGGGCAAAAAAATTCCTGAACTTATGAAAGGTATGGGAAAAGGTATAAAGGGTTTTAAAGATGGGATGAAAGGGGAGAACGAAGATTCAAACCCTGAACCACCTACCGATAAAAAATAATCCTGGCATATTTCATTCCTGAACCGGTATAACCAATCATAACGGTGTCTTTATTATATATGCCAAATGGAAAATGTCAGATTTTACTTTGGAATCATTCCTTTTAATTTATTTCTGCACTAAAAAACAACCTTCACCGTTTATTTCCCAGTCACGGGCTGGTTTATCAAGTTGTTGACATTTGTTTGTTCATTACACGCACCAAAGCAGCCAATATACGGGTAAGTTTTATCTACTTTTACGGTCTTCTACTAATTTATATTAACTTTATGCAGTCAATAAAATCACATATTTCTACTTATTCCTTAACCAAAGGGACTATTGCTATGATGTATCGTTTACTAAAATCAATTCTGTTTATTATTGTCATTACATATGCTTGTACAGCGTCTGCTCAGGACGTGCGCCTGCCAAAAGATTCATTGCCTGCAAATGATCATGATTTTGTTTATGATAACTTTGTTGTAAGTGCCCTTGATAGCTTAGCTAATCTTAAATTTTTTGAAAACACAGCTAATATCCGCAACAGCACGCTGCAAAACAAGTATAATTTCCTGCCCAATTTTGTTCCTACCTATAATGATTCAGTTTACTATACCCGCATTGAGCATCTGAATACAAATTCGCCTATGGATTTGGTGTATAACAAGTATGTTAGGGATTTTATCAATTTATATGCCGTTAAGAAGCGCGGTCTCACTTCCCGTGTTTTAGGACTTACGCAAGTCTACTTTCCAATGATTGAGCAGGATCTCGACATGTATGACATTCCACAGGAGATGAAGTATCTGGCAATTGTTGAATCAGCACTTAATGCTAATGCACGTTCGCCGGTAGGAGCTTCGGGGCTCTGGCAATTTATGCTGGGCACTGGCAAGATGTACGATCTTAATGTAAGTTCTTATGTGGACGATCGTCTTGATCCATACAAAGCAACAGTTGCTGCCTGCCGTCACTTTAAGGATCTTTACCGCACTTACCACGACTGGTTGCTCGTATTGGCTGCATATAATTCCGGAGCAGGTAATGTTAATAAAGCTATACGCCGTTCGGGCGGTAAAATGAATTTTTGGGAAATTAGAAATTATCTGCCAAGGGAAACACGCGATTACGTGCCTGCCTTTATTGCCGTTAATTATGTGATGAATTATTCGGCTGAGCATAACCTTTATCCGACGATGCCCAATCTACAGTCGTACGAGATAGATACTGTAGCAGTAAAGTATGCACTCTCCTTTGCACAGATTTCAGAAAAGCTTAAAATTTCCACAGACGACCTGATGTTTCTAAATCCCAGCTTTCGCAAAGGATTTATTCCCTCTACCAAGGAAAAAACTTACTTTATCCGCCTGCCAAAGAAATCGGTAGCCGATTTTATCAACAATGAGACCGCTCTTTATGCTTATAGTCCAACGAAAGGCTATGATGCTTCGCAGTTTCAGAATTTAATTGCGCAACAAAGCAGCGACGATGCTTCATCCGATCTTCAAAGAGCTTCCCATAAGGTGAGACGTGGAGAAAGCCTTGCTACCATTGCCCGAAAATACCATTGCACTACATCCGACATTAAAGAATGGAATGGGCTTAAACGATCGAAAGTTTCTACTGGTCAGCGCCTTACAATTTACACCGCTAAGTTGCCTAAAAAAATAAAAAACTCAAATGAAGCAGCACAAGTACTAAGGGTTTCGCGTAATACCACTGAAGAAGTGCAGCCGGTAGCGCATACGAAATATCACGTGGTGAAAAAAGGTGAGTTTCTTGGAAAAATCGCCAGCAAATATAATGTATCATTAGATAATCTTAAAAAGTGGAATCATCTGAAATCTGCTAATGTTCAAGTCGGGCAGAACCTAAAGGTAAGCCAGCCGCAACCGGCTTCTGCAGAAATGAACACTGAAATTGCTTCTTCTGAAGATAAAAATCGGACTCAGGCTAGAATAAAGGCACAAGAGAAGGATATTATTAAATATGTTTACTATACCGTTCAACCTGGCGACACCCTTTGGAAAATAGCACAGAAATATGAAGGTGTTTCTGTATCTGAAATTAAGGACCTGAATAATATCACCAACGATAAAGGTCTTAAGGTAGGTCAGAAGATAAAAGTTGCTGTTGCCGGTTAATTAGGTGATAAGGAAAATTTCCGGCCTTTTCCTGCGTTTTAATTTATAATTATTGTTTTAGGCTGTTCAGAAGTCCTGCATGTAGTACCTTTTTCTCAAAATTCTTGTAGCTAACCGAGATATTTTCATTACAACTATCAATACTTCTCTCTTCAAACCTCACATTGAAGCAAAACGCGGTATGTGGAAGCAACTATTGCCGATACTAAGGATAGCCGGATCATCCCGGCATTCGGTTTTGTATAATCCCCCAACGAAGTTCAAAGAAATTATGTAATTATGTTCATAAACCTGAAGGTATTTTCTATACTTTTGAGTTATTGGAAACTAATACATCGCCGAAGGCAAAGTAATTCAATTGATATACATCTTTTTTCTGGTTTTAAGCTTGTTTTGACTGAAGGTCGCGTAGGTCTGTTTTCTCCGGATTTTCGCTTTCTTTAAAATTTTAGTATTGAAATGGTAAAAATCATGCGAATTTTCCTGCTTGCATTTACAGCAGTGCTCCTGGTGCAATCCGCCTGGTCGCAACGCGATTCCGTTATTACACCCGACTATTGTTACAAGCGGGCGTTGACAACATATCCCCTCTCCCGGCAAAGCGAATTATACAACAGAATTCACGAACTACAGATCAATACACTTAAAGCAGGAAATCTTCCACAGGTAACACTTAACGGGCAGGCCTCCTATCAATCGGACGTGACAGAACTCCCAATTCACCTGCCAAACATTTCAATTCCGGCGATGGATCGTGACATTTACAAAGCCACATTAGATTTTAGCCAGGTGATTTATAACGGCGGTAGTTATCAGCGGCAAGCGGCGGTGGAAGACTTAAACCTGAAATTAAACCAGCAAAACCTGGAAACAGAACTTTATAAGCTGAAAGAGCGGATCAACCAGTATTTTGTAAGCATCCTACTCATTGAGGAGAACAGTAAACTTAACAATCTGCTCCACGACGATCTCACTGCAAGGCTATCACGCCTGGAGTCCGGTGTGAGAAATGGAACTACTTTACAGTCAAATGCGGACATAATCAATGCTGAGATCATTAAAACTGATCAACGTCTTATTGAATCGCGTTTTAACAGGGAGGCCGTTATCAAAATGCTTTCGGAACTTATATTGGATACACTGCCGGTTAATTCGGTGTTCGAACTTCCTGATCCCATTGTTAACACCTCGCTATTTAGTGATAACCGGCCCGAGTACCGTGTTTTCGATATGCAACTGGCACGGTTCGATTTACAGAAAAAACTGGTAGATATCCGTCTTCGTCCCAAAGTAGCCGGTTTTGCAACGCTTGGTTATGGACGACCAGGCCTGAACGTACTTCTGAACGAATTCGATACCTATTACCTGTTTGGCGCTAAATTAACCTGGAATCTATGGAATTGGAACCAAACACGCAACGACAGGAATGTCCTTGATTTGCAGGCAGGAATTACACAAACACTGAAAGAAACGTTCGACAAGAATGTTGCCGTAACAGTTCAGCAATATATTGCAGATATCAATAAGTACGAGCAACTGATAATAGCCGATCTTCAGATCATCGAATTGCGCGAAAATATCACGAAATCAGCATCTTCACAACTCGATAACGGCGTTATTACTTCCACTGATTACCTGCAGGAACTTAATGCCGAAATGCAGGCTAAATTAAATCTTGCTACTCACCAGGTGCAATTGAAACAAGCCCGGATAAATTATCTTGCCGCAACAGGAAACTTATGACAGTAGTATTTTTCTTTCAAAAAAAATAATCATAAAGAATACATACCATGAAAGTTTGTTATCCGCTAATAGCCCTTTCTACATTACTGTTTTCCTGTACCGGAAATAATGAGAAATCGGATGCTTACGGAAATTTTGAAGCTACCGAGATTATCATTTCTGCCGAAACAAACGGCAGAATCATCAGTTTTGATGTGGAAGAAGGGCAGGAACTCAAGGCCGGGCAACAAGTTGGCCTGATCGATACTACCGATCTTTACCTTAAAACTGAGCAACTCCGGGCGCAGAAAAAAGGCGTTGCTACCCGTTCTCCGGGAGTTGCTGCTCAGATTGAAGTGCAACTTCAGCAAAAGGCCAATCTGGAAGTCGAAAGAACCCGCATCGATAAAATGTTCAGGGATAAAGCAGCCACGCAAAAACAGGTGGACGATATTAAGGGCGCGATAGACCTGGTGGATCGGCAGATTGCTTCGATAAAAACCCAGAAATCAGGAATTGGTGAAGAAATGGAAGTCGTTCAAAAACAGATTGCTGTTACACGGGAAGCCCTCAACAAATGCCACATCATTAACCCGATAAATGGTACTGTACTT
>DASVHX010000051.1:0-4103 GCA_036382355.1 Bacteroidales bacterium | reverse complement strand
CCGGCACTGTAATCGTCATAAAGAGAATTCGATTGTATTTTATCGACACCATAATTGTAGGTAACAATGCTGTTAAAATTGCCGGCTTTGGCTGCAAGGGTATGTGTGCTTATGTTGTGCGCCAAATTCATATCTGAACGGGTTTCAATAATCCCTCCTCTGTACATGCCATCGAACCACCATCCGGATAGTTTTTTACCATAGCGCAGGCTCCATTCCCTGATCACAGCTTCCCAGCAGGCCTGTGTGAACTGAGATGTGGGAGAATCCTTTCCATAAGTGTATTTAAATTTCTTATCTACGAGCTCATTTCTGACAGGTGGATTTCCCGGAAGGTAAAACATCATCCGGATACCTCTTTTATTTAAAGCATTGAAAAGATCAGCAGGAAGGTCCCGATTACTGCAAAGTTCTCCAGGTGCCACACCAACAATCGAATCGTAAGCAGCATTTGGAGAACAATAATATCCGTCATTCTGCCCCAGAGCAATCATAACAAATCCGGCTCCGGCTTCTTTACAATTTTCGGCGAAAAGCTCAACATCAAATCCATTTACAACATCATTATATTCTTTTGAACCTCCATCTTTGGCAAAAACGTCCTTCAGAAAATGCAACATCACACCGACGCCGGCATCTTTAAACCAATCAGTGTTGGGATTCCCTTTATAAACAACAGGTGAAGCACTGATAACTAAAACAGGTTTTCCTTTTCTCCTGCTCCCGGCATCGGGGATAATTTCACATTTGAGATACTTCCCAACATAACTGGTCAGCAATACAATTTCTTTTGAATGTATACCCGGCAGTTCTTCCCATCCGCCATCTTTTGAACCTGAAATCGACCAGATTATGTCAGGATTGATCCGGGAATCCTTACATTCAAAATATACTTGCATCACTGTTTTTGCCACCAGATCTTCCTTAAAAGTGGCATTCTCTATTTTCACCGATTTGCATGAAAATAGTACAAGGCAAGAACAAATAATCAGGATTATTCGATTTTTCATTTCAGATAAGTTTTAAGATTCTATTTTGTTTAAAGATATAAATTCTTTGATGATAATTTCATCATAAAATACCAGTATCAATTGGCGGGAATTGCTAACTTTAAGATACTCTTCCAATAACTTTTCCCCATATTCCTTCGGCCAACGGGTTATGCCATATCAACAACGCTGTTTGTAAATACGGGTCTTTCCTACTTTAGATATACGATTTGCCATCACTCAGTGTATCAACACCTTGCAAGGTTAGTTGTACAATCGAGAGCTTATAAAGAGAATAACCGGTAAAATCAAAACTTAAATTGACAGTCTCACAATTATTGTTTTTATCATTTTAAAATGAAATAATTGTACCCCTTTGCCGGGATTGTAAATGTTAATGAAATCTTATTGTGCCGGTTTATAAGATACGATTTCGCCTTACCTTCCTGTTCCTGAATACTTACTTTGCTTTTTAATCCTGTATAATAAACAGGAACATCAATTTTACGGGTTATCATTTCATTCAACGGATTGTAAATCATCAACAGGCCTTTCTCATTACCCTGCGGATCGATATGAAGTATAGCATCAAAATCACGGCCATCAGGCCGGCGGATATGGATGATGTCATCATCAGTTTAAATGCTGACAGATCAGCTTCCTTTTTAGCCAGCCACTCAGGCAACAGATAGTTATGAATCGGTTGCCCGGTAAGTCCATCAACACTAAACTTCATTCCCCCGATCTCAATTTCAACTTCGGGCCTTACCGATCTTAAAAAAGATTCATTGTTACTTAATAAGTCCAGCCCCACAGTTGATCCATTGGGAGTTAAAGAAAAAGTCCGGGCGACGAGGCCGTTACTGAACACCAGTTTGCCATCTTCCGTTTGGTGAAGCTTTGATTTGGCATCAGTTTTAGCAATGAGCCAATCAATGTTAACAGTTGATTGCTGCTTGTTCCACAAAGGCAAATTTGTTAAAGATTGTGCCGCGACAGTGAAATAACACAAAACACAAAACAGGGTTGTAATTGATCTCATCATGTTGTAGCTATTAATAATTTTGATTCCTTTCATATCGTTCTGTTTTTCATTTGGTTTTGGATTTTGAGAAAATCAATGATCCCCTACCCTTTAAACAAGTGCATAATTTTTACTTAGCAGCTGCTGCCTTCACGCTTTCACCCTTACCAATGGTTTTAACTTCCAATTTGATTTTGGAGGAACCTTCACCTGAAAATACTGCATCGACAATGATTTTGTTTTTTCCCTTCGATAAAACAGGAATTTTCTTGTTTGCATCAACTTCTTTCACCAGTTTCCAGTTCCGGTCAAATACCTGAAATTTGCCTTTCCCATCCAGTTTCAAAATTTGGTTTGGCTCCAGTTCTACCGGTATTTCTATTTTATTATAGTCATTTACCTCGAACAGGATTTTTTCAACAGATGAACCAGTGTTATTTTCACCCGGAATCAGGTTAAGGATAAACATCATCGGCTGATCATCGTACGGATTTTCGAATTCGAAGGTACTAAACAGAGGTTCGCCGGGCTGCCGCACTTTTTGTTCATGCACATAGCGCTTAACCTGATAAGGATAAAGGATCCATTCTCCCGATCCTGCTGGTTCGAGGTGATATTCGTTATTAATATCTTCCATTCTCAGTTTTTGTTCGGGTGTAAAGGCTCCTGCCATCCTTGCGGTTTCCCAGGTATTCATAGCTTTAAAGATTGCTTCGCTTTGCCCGTTTTTTTCCACATTTTCAAAGCTTAAATTGAAAGCAAAGCCTGCATCAAAACCGGCGGCGCGTGCAAGCAGCCATTCGGTATCTTCAATACTGGTCTGGCTCGACATACTAAACCACCCCAACATTGATGGTAATAGATTACGTCGGTAAAAATCCTGGTTCATCAGCCGGTACGAGGTCTGACTTTCGCGAAATCCGGCATACCATGGTTCACCCCAGTTATAGCGAGTATTGATGTGCCAGTTGAAATGGGATGGGTTACTTGCATCGTTAATTATTTTTCCTTTCAACTCAGGTTTCAAATTGTCGTACCATGTTTTGGTAAACAAGCTTCGGGCATACTGTCCCATACCGGTTGACCATACTCCCTCTAATCCATCGAATGAGATTTGCATGAGCCCTGTTTCATTGAATAGCCTTGCAATATTTTTTGCAATTTCGTCGGACAAGCTAGCATTGCTTAAAAAAACTTTATAACTATGATCCATTAACTTCCCGATTATTTCGCCCTTTTGATGGGCAGAGGTTTTCGTACTAAACGCTCCGCGCACGCACCCGGTTAGTTTCCATGGCTCATTAGCAGATACTTCCTTGTACCGAATAATTTCATTGCCAATTACTACAGAATGAAGAGAATTATTTTTCATTTGATTGAAGAACTGCGGTGATCCGATAAATATTTCCTCGGATTCAGCACCAATATCAGCAGCTAAGACACTTTCTCCGACTTTTGCTAACCGCTTATCGGGGATTGGTGTTACATAAGCATCATTGGTCGTGATAAAATTCGAAAGGGTGTGAACACCAAGCTTTATGCCCTGCGCGGCTGCCCTATCAACACATTTTTTCATACTGATCCAATTTTCAGGAAATGCTTTTTCATTTAAAATAAAGTGTCCCCAGGTTTTAAAAGGACCTCCATTATACAGGTATTTCAGACCAGCTTTTTGGGTAAGCTTTAATGCCTGGTCCAGGTTATTTTCATTGAACCCAATGATGAGATAGGAAGCCGTTGCCGAACGGGCTGTTTTTGCCCATTCACTATCAATTGTAGGATGAGGAAGTCCTTCCGCAAGTTCAATCTGTCCAATAATTTCCAATGCTTTATCGGCAGGGCAACCAAAAAGTGCAATTTTTGATCCGATAACACCCCCGTCATTAAAGGCAGGAGCGACGTAGAAGTCATGAGCCCAATTGGAGATAATACGTTCTTTGTTCCGATTTCGACAATAAGCCTGGAGAACGCTTCCAAAATCCTGCACTCTGGCGGTTTGCCCCCGGTATGCTTTCTTATTTTTCCACTCGGCAGTCATATCGATATAATTGCCTGTTGCAAAAATATCATATGAGGGCTCTATATCGTTC
>DASVHX010000050.1:0-4239 GCA_036382355.1 Bacteroidales bacterium | reverse complement strand
AATCTCCATTTCAGTTTCGGGCGACTGGCAACTGGCAGAACATGTTCCAGTTTCTGTATTAATAATGGATGCTTTTATGGAGGAAGTCCCTATATCCAGACCTAATAAATACATATAGTAAATAATAAATTTAAAGAAGTTAATGGAATACAAATGTAAACCAACACTATCCCGATAATATGTACTATTATGAAAATAATATGTATTATTATGCCATTAAGATATTTTACTCTGTTTGCGATACTTCAAAGGGCTTACCCCAAACTTTCTTTTGAATGCTCTTGAGAAATAGAACCAATCAGTTATACCAACCTGGCCAGAAACATCGTAAATAGCTGAATCAGTTTCCGTTAATAACTTTGACGCATGTTGAATTCGCAGTTCCAGCAAATAATCGTTGGGCGACAAGCCTGTTGCTTCCTTAAAAATTCGCTGGAAATTACGGACCGACATAAAACCTAATTCAGCCAATTCATGAATGTAAATATTGTGTTGAAAATTATGTTCAATAAAATCAAAGGCCTTTCCAATCCTCACTAGCGATCTCGCTTTGGGGATACTTATCTGGGAGTATTTCCGTGAAAGGAATATGATGATTTCTTCGAGTTTATTCTTCAGAAATAACTCATAACCAAGTTCTTTATGCGTTATTTCATGCAGCATGCCATTGAGAACATATTCAGATTTTGCCAGGTCGACGCTGTTCAGGTGCAGCATATTTTTAAAATGCATCCGGTTACGATAACGAGGTTCCAGGATAAAAAGAGCGCTGTAACCATCAATCATCTTTATTTCAGGTGAAATCAGCCCCGGACTTTTCACAGGGTCAAACATCACATTGATTATTTCTGCTTTGCTTGCATCTTTAAAATAATGATTCTGAAACCCTTGCAGAATAAAAATATCGCCTTCACTTACTTCATACTCATGGTTGCTAATTACCTGGATTCCTTTACCTTTTGTGACGAAAACGATTTCGACAAAATCATGATGATGTTCTATCTCGGTCAGATCGTTTTCATGCGAAATATTTTTCATGCGGTTAATCTTGCAAACATTTATTGCAAGTGCATTATCCTTAAAATAATTATCGCCTTTTGCCAGCTTCATCACAGAATATTTGGCTCAAAAATACAAAATACTGCGCGCAATTCATATTACAGAAAAATTTCCGTCAATTTTGCATTACGGAGTCGGGTTATAGTGGAAAAAGGATACTAACCAAAAACCTTTAATTATAACTATATGCCATTAAAGATTTTGGCAGATAATTTTGGCAAATGGATATACCCTATTGCCGGATGAAAATAGTTGGAGGTTGGTTCCATTTAAAAATTAAAACGGATACCAATTTCTATATTGAAACGAAAAATCCGGGAAAGAGTAAGATTTTATTTTCAGATAATTGATTAAGCAGGTAATGCTAACATCAAAGTTAGTGGCAAGCGCAGGAAACATCAATCCAACTTGAAACATTCGTGCTGACAGTAAGTATTTTATCACTTATTTAGTATCTTTGTATGATGAAAAAGCCAGAACAAATAGGACTTGATTTTGAGGTTGACAAACTGACTAACTCTATAGAAAATGTGGTTTCAGGTGACAGTTTTGCAACCGATATCACAATTATAGCGATTTCTGACCTCAAGAATGTAACCAAGAAAACTGGCTGGCAATTTGACTGGAAATTAGAATTGAAACAACCTGAAAGAGATGTTTACAAGTTGACTATAGTGAATAATCAATCAGTAATTCAAGGACTTATAAGTTTAGAAATTAAATCCGATCATGTGTACATGCACCTTGTTGAGAGTGCACCATTTAACAAAGGGAAGACCAAAGTTTATGCAGGTGTTCCTGGCAATTTAGTTGCTTTCGCTTGTAAACTTGCATTTCAACGTGGGCACGAAGGCAATGTTTCCTTTTTCTCTAAGACACAACTTGTTCAACACTATATTGACACTTTAGGTGCAATGCATATCGGTGGACGAATCATGATAATTGATACTAATGCAGCTTTAAAACTCATCAATAAATATTTTCCAAAATGAAACGTAAATCAGCAGAACTTGATGTGGATTTTATTGGTGGACAAAATCCTATGACTAAGGAAGAAGAAATAGCTATCAGCGAATTTATAAAAGCTCAAAAATTACTGAGGGCTAAGAAACAAATTCGAAGTAAGAAGGCAACACATCGAAGTAAGAGTATTGCTTAATTTCGATTTTTAGACTTCCAAATAACAAAGCGTCAGCCACTAACAGCACCTGGCCCCAAGCCGGGTTTTCATGCCCGCCCGACAGGAATATGTATATTTGAGCGGCAGAACCACTCGGCAATTTCGGAGGTAATCTCCCGGCCAAGGGCTAGTTGCGGCACGTTATCTGGCATTAACTGCATTTCTGAGTCTGTCGAGTGCTTCGTTTAATACTGCTGCCGGACAAGCTACATTCATCCGCATGAACCCGGAACCTCCGGGACCAAAAGTATGCCCTTCGTTAAGTCCGAGCCTTGCTTTATTAATCATGAAATAGCGTAGTTCGTCGTCATTCAAACCGAGTTCGCGGCAATCAAGCCAAATCATATATGTGGCCTCAGGCCGGATCATTTTTATTAGAGGGATTTGCTTCCTGAAGTATGCTTCAGCTATATCGAGGTTACGGCGCAGGTATTCGAGCAGTTCACCCAACCATTGGTCGCCATGGGTATAAGCCGCCTGGGATGATACATTTCCGAATAGGGTTCCGAGGCTGATGTGCAAGTTCTCAATTGTTTCGGAAAAACGACGACGCAGATCTTCGTTGGGTATTATCAATGCTGATGTGGCCATACCTGCGAGGTTAAAAGTCTTGCTGGGTGCAATGGCTGTGATTACCAGATCAGCGGTTTCGGGCGCAACCGAAGCCAGAACGGTATGTTTGCTGCCACGGAGCACCAGGTCGGAATGAATTTCATCCGATAGAATAAGTATATTATGTTCGCGGCAGATATTGAACAGCTTAGTGAGTTCGCCCTTCGTCCATGCGCTGCCACCGGGATTATGCGGGTTGCAAAGGAATAACATTTTGGCGCCTTGCTTTGCTTTTTCGGCCAGATCGTCGAAGTCCATACAGAGTCGGCCGTTTTCAAGTTTCAACGGATTATACACCAGCTTTCGATCATGTTTTTCTACAGCTGAGAAAAAGGGAAAGTAAACCGGTGGCTGCACTATGATGTCATCACCGGGTTGGGTGTATGCCAGGACGGCCATGTTTAGGGCAGGAACCACACCGGGGCTGAAAACAATCCAGTCTTTTTGCACGGCCCATAAATGGTGGCGATCGAGCCAGGAGATCAGCGCATTGTACCAACCGGCCCCACGTATGCTATAACCATAAATTTCGTGTGTGGCACGGCGCTTAACGGCATCAACTACAAAGTCTGGGGTTCGGAAGTCCATATCGGCAACCCACATGGGTAGTACACCTGCATCACCAAAGAAGGATTCGCGCAAGTCATACTTCACACAGTCAGTTCCCTGCCGGGGGATTATTTCATCAAAATCATACATTTAATCAGTCTTTTGTAGCGCAAGAATGGGGATAAGTGGCGCAATGGGTTTATGTGGGCAAATATACCGATTCCTTTGTAATGAGTTTCAAAGGGGATGTTAAAAGTTTGGAGTGCTTACAGCTTGGAGTAATACCACCTGGGTTGATACCAGGTTTCACCAAAGATATTTGAAGTGCATTCGTATCTAATCTAAAAAAGAGTGAATACAATTATAATCAATGTCTCTTATGTAACTTCCTTTTAAAGTTAGGGCAATATTGATCAATACTTAGAGACTAATTTCTAACTACCATTCATATTGGAACACTGATAACACGGATAAAACGGATTTAAACAGATTTTTTAAACTATAACTTTTTCAGCATTGGCTGGAGATGACACCAATTTGGCGAACATACACTTTTTCTTACTCTTATCCGCGACCATCCGTAACATCCGTGTTATCCGTGTTCTATTCTCCGTGTGCTAATCTCTCTTATGTAACTTCCTTTTAAAGTTAGGGAAATATTGATCAATACCAGGGACTAATTTCTAACTGCCATCCATATTGGAACACTGATAACACGGATAAGACGGATTTAAACAGATTTTTTAAATACAACTTCTCCAGCATTGGCTGGAGATGACACCAATTCGGCGAACATACACTTTTTCTTACTCTTATCCGCGACCATCCGTAACATCCGT
>DASVHX010000049.1:0-5185 GCA_036382355.1 Bacteroidales bacterium | reverse complement strand
TACCTTCAAACAAAAGATATATAACCCAGCCATTCAGAATTACCCGGATTACTGGAAAGTATTAAATAACGCTGCATTGGTTTATATTGATAACAAAGAATATGCGAAAGCTTTAAAGATTCTTTTAAAGGCTGATTCACTTTCTCCAAATAATGGCGTTATTCTCAATAATCTTGGTGTTGTTTATGCATTTCAAAATGAATTGAACAAATCAAGAGTTTATTTCAGGGAATCGATACGGTTAGGTGAAAATGTAAATTCCAATCTAAAAAAACTGGATTCAATCAGAATCGACATTCCTATAAGTAAGAGCAACTTTTCTTTATTGAGTGCAACCCAAAGCAATCAAAAGGAAGCCCTTATGATAGATAGCGTTGTTGCAAAGGATGGGACTCCGGCGATGGTTGACATAAAGGCTGTGACTAAAAATATATTGGGAAGGTTGAACTATAGAATTGACACTACTATGGTTGAAGGTCAAACATACACTATCAATCTCACGATTTCGAATAACGTATCTAAGGAATCTCTTATCAAATCATTTCCGGAATTCAATCATGGCAATCTCATGGATACCTTAATCCGGATTAGTTCAAGGATGAAATGCCGCTTAATAGACCCTGTTCATGGCAATTTCAGAATATCATATACTACCGATTCGATTCAATCCGTTTCGATGATGGACAAAACTTATACACGTTGGCAATGGCAGGTAACACCTCTGAAACCAGGTAAAAACGCGCTAACGCTGGATGTCGATATTTATAATGGAGAAGATAAACAAAGTGTAAATATTTATAATGGATTTATTCATGTCACTGCTATTCCGGTACCGTGGTATCGTGCAATTTTTTCCTTTATCGATAAAGAATGGGATAAAATAGTATATATATTATCTGCTATCATAATCCCATTGGTCGTATTCTACAGGAAGAAAATCCTTAAAATATTTAGTAAATGAAAATCAAGAATGAAGCTGTTGCCTATCCTTGTCAACGATTACTAAATATTCTTACCTTTAAGCTTTGGGTCGCTCGCGCCAGTTTGCAACTGATGCGTAAGAATCAAAATATGTTTGAACCATTTAACTCAAAAACGCCCATTTAGTCCTGAGGAATCACGGTCAATTCAGGCTATCTTAAGTCGGTTTATTATTTAGCTTTCCACGAATCTTACCCTGCCTGCTGAATATAAATGATAAATGCAATGTTAAAGATTGTTAAGTAAAAGTTCTATTGCATTTTAAAACGTTTATCTGAAACTTATTTATCAAAACAAAGATCTTGAATTTATGAACAGCGGAATCCTCAGTTTATTCATATTATTAACCCCTCAGATAATTATTGCTCAGGTTCGTTCACCCATAGTCTTAGATTCAGTTATAAGAAATCAAGGATATCCAGGCATCAATTTGCATAATTATACTGAATTGTTGTTTAATGATATCAAGCAGCAAGCGACAGCTCCTTTTAAGATGAATCAGAAACAAGCGATTCACCTGGGCGAATTTTCTATTATTACAGCTGGGCTCATAGTTTCTGATGCCAGTATTGACAAATTCGCCAGAAAACTTCGTTTAAATAACCAATATATAAACAACGCGAGCCCTGTAATTACGCAACTTGGAGGGCCATATAGTTTTTATCTGTTGGGTGCTTGCGGGCTTTATGGTTTACTCGGGCACGACAAAAGAGCGCAAGTTACTACCTTACTGGCGACACAGGCCATGATAACTTCGGGCATCTGGACACGTGTAGGGAAATTATTAACAAGCCGTGAACGCCCAAGCGCCTCCTATAATATTTCGCACGAACCGGGCGGGGAATGGTATGGGATGATAAATTATATTAATTATGACGCAAGCAATACAAAAAAGCCTGGTTCGTCCTATGATGCATTTCCATCAGGACATACAGCCACGATATTCTCAATTGCAACAGTTTTTGCAAAAATGTATAGTGATAAACCTGCCATCCCGATTATTGCATACTCCACGGCAACATTGGTAGGGCTTTCGCGACTCACCGAACATGCGCATTGGATGTCTGATGTTTTTGTAGGAGCAGCACTTGGCTATTTATGCGGGAACCAGGTGGTTAATAATTACAGAAAAACATATAGCTTAAGCGCTCCTGCACATAAACATAAAAATATAGCATTGGACATGGATTATTCTAATAACCAATTACTTGTTGGACTAAAATATAAGTTATAAGTAATAAATCAAGCACTATGCATAATTGCCCGGTATTAGGCTTAGGCTAACACCTATGATGGGACAAGTTATATCTGAGTTGAACATATTAACTCAGGCTATTGTTTTAATGCTGATTAAAGTTCCCCATCTGCCATTTTATGCATATACACATTAGCTGTGAGCATCTAAGATTTCTAAACAAGAGTATAAGCCTGTAGCCAAAAGCTTATGCCAATTTTTAGTTTTTACTCCCTTCGGTCGTGAGATCGCTTTGTTATTCGCTTCGCTTATGAGAACGCTTCGCTAAGTTCGCTAAGTTAACTTTTAGTTTAACAAAAGCAAACAGGGGCATCCGCCGCAGCGAACACCCCTGTTCATCAATTCAATGGGCAAAAGCTTATTTAATCAAAAACACATCATCCTTCATTTTTGTATTCACCTCGATGGATGCAACGATAAGCTTCATTGTTTGTGGTCCCATATCCTGGCTCACGCTGTAAGGGAACATGATTCCATCAACGGCCCTGTAATCTGAGTATTCCGTTATGCCGTTTTCGCCAATGCTACGCACCAGAAAACCCGTAGTTTTATCATAATAATCAGTCTTCTTAGAACCGTTCGGATACGTTACTTCAATTTTGTATGCATCTTTGCCATTCAATTCTTCCATGCCAAGCAATGCAGCCTTAAAAGCATTGCTAGCATAATCAAGTTCAGGATTCAGGATAGCCTCATATTTCATGGTTTCCAGTTCTTTGCCTTCCAGGTCCTTGTCTACGCCTTGCATTGGGGAGATAGCTTTACCACGTGTGCCGTCGAACACCTGTTTCTGCACTATGTTTGGTCCCATGCTCACCTGAACAAGAAATTTGTTTGGAGCTTTGCGGAAGAAATCGAATGCCAATGTCATACCCTGCATTGCCGAAGTCATATGCATAGTAATATCCTTCACCTTAACCAGCTTTTTGGCACCGCCGATGGCATTTACGTAATTACTGATCACCATTTCGGCTGTTGCGCCTTCCGGTATAGGTTTTGTCTTCACCAAAGGATCGTAGAAGTTACCATCGATATCGTAATACTGTATTTTGCCGCCTTTGGTAAACTGCGTAAGTTTTGGCGCAACTTCCGCGGCTTTTCCTACCACAAGTATGTAAGCATTGTCAGGGTTGATGTATTTCTGCGCCATAGCCTGCACATCGGCAGAAGTTACTGCCGACATGTTGGTAAGGTAATTTGCATAATAATCTTTTGGCAGATTATATCGGGCCGTGTTGATGGCGAAATTAGCCACAGTGCCCGGATTCTCGAGACTTCGTCCGAAACTACCCATCATATAGTTCTTAACCATACTCAATTCGGCATCAGGAACAGGCTCTGTTCGCAAACGGCCCATTTCGTAGATAATCTGCGTAAGCGAACTGTCCGTTACAGGATTGCGTACTTCGGCCGAAGCTGTGAAACGTCCGATAAGTTTATCCTTCGCAAGCGATGAATAAGCGCCGTAAGTCCAGCCGTGCTTTTCGCGCAGGTTGTTGAACAAACGGAACGTTCCGCCGCCAAGCACAGTATTTGTTACCTGAGCTTTGATCACATCTTCCGAATTAGGTTTCATATCCAGGGGATAGGTAACATTAAGTGTGGATTGAACTGCATTGGGACGATCAACCATAGCAACAATCGGTTTCAACGGTGCTTTTGGTGTAGCATATGCTGCAGTTGGAACATCACCGCGCTGCCAGTTACCAAAGTACTTTTCAATGAGCGGTTTTGCCTGAGCCAGAGTAATATCGCCAACAATGGCCAGGTAGCCAACATTTGGTTTATAATAGTTTTTGTAGAATTCGTTGCATTTATCTAGAGTGATCTTCTTTACCGATTCCTCATTCATGCTTTCGCCATAGGGATGTGTTGCGCCATAAACCAGTTTCGCACTTACGCGTGATGCAATAGCGGATGGTTCGTTTTTAGCAGCTTCCAACCCGGACAATGTCTGCTTGCGGATCTTTTCCAGTTCTTCCTGTTTAAAAGAAGCGTTCAGCACTACATCGGAGATAATGCCAAGCAATTCTTCGTTATGTTTGCTCAGGCACGAAGCCGAAAATCCACCTGCCGATGGATCGAATGAAGCGCCGATAAAATCCACGGCTTCGTCAATCTGGTCCTTGGTGCGGGTTGTAGTTCCTGTACGCATCAGTTGCCCGGCAAAATCAACATAACCTGCGTCAGCACCTTCAAGTATGGGCGTGTAATCCAGTACCAGCGAGTACGAAACGCGTGGTATTTTATGGTTTTCAACAACGAAAACCTTCAGTCCGTTTGCCAATTCAAAAGATTGGTATTCGCCGATTTTAATTACCGGTGCAGGCGCCGCTGCAGGCTGCTTGCTACGATCGAGCTGTTCTTTCTGAACAGATTTCTGTACTTTCTTTGTTTGCTTCGTTTTGGAAACCTGAGCTGCAAGAGGCAACGAAAGCAGAATGGCAAAAAATATAGATAATGTTTTTGTTCTCATGGTTCGTTCCTCCTTTAGTTTTGTGCAGTGGGTTTAGGCAGATAATAAAGTACTACCCTGTTTTCCTTGTTCAGATATTTATTGGCGACGCGTTTCAGGTCATCCCTGGTAACTTTCATGTAGCGTCCTATCTCGGTGTTGATGAGATTTGCATCACCATAATAAACCTGGTAATTCGCCAGGTGTTCCGCTATGCCGGCCATGGTGCTATTGTCGGTTACAAAGTCATTTTCAATTTTGTTCTGAAGTTTCTTGAACTCCATATCCGAAATATCTTCCGTTTTCACTTTGTCTATTTCGGTTTCAATTGAGCCTTCCAGGTCGGGAAGGGTTACACCCATATTAACAAGCCCGAATATGATGAACAAGCCTGGATCTTCCAACGCAAAAGGAATTGCCATTACCTGCAATGCTTTTTGTTGTTTGTCGACGATAGATTTCGACAGGCGCGAACTTTGCCCATCGGACAGGAG
>DASVHX010000048.1:0-7173 GCA_036382355.1 Bacteroidales bacterium | reverse complement strand
ACTAAAAATCACCTTGTTAGTACCGCCGCTATAAGCGAAAGTACTCCAGGTATTACCAGATGTAACACTAGCTATTGACAAATTATCGGAAGTAATAGAAACCCCTGTAAAATAATTACTGCTGAATTTGTTGGATATCTCAACCAAATAACAACATTCGCCTGTGTTTATTTTGGTTATTCTTGCATCTGTTTTGCTGCAAGTATCTTCATTTGAAACTGTAATACAAACCGGATCTGATTCTACAGGGTTAATGGCATAACCGACAATTTTAGATGCTGCCATAAAGCCGGCTGTGTTACAATCAATGTTCCCATTGACAGCGGAAGCTGGTATTGTAGTTTCAAAGATAAAAGTATAAAAACCTCCAGGTGCCAGTGTTAATGTTGGGACAAAAGTAAATTTAACACCTCCGTTTTGAACTGGCGTCGTAACCCATGGAACTGGAGGATTGCAGACCAAACTGGTAGCCGGCCAGCCAGTACATGTATTTGGGGTAGATGTGTATTCTGCCGGATCGTAATTTGGATCAGATATCGCAGGAAGCATTCCCATAATAAAATCATTTTGAAGCGGTGCATTATTCAAAATGGTCGTGTTTAATGGACGTGGAATTCTATCTATTACAACCATACTATCTATCGGTATGGTACCTGTATTACGGATGGTAATTTCATACTGTACCGTTGTATTGGAGTTAGCGGTGCCACTGGTCGTGAAGCTTCCGTCTAAATTACCTTTTACTTTTTTATCGATTCCAAGTGCTGCAAAGGCACAAATATTAAAAGAGGTAAAACAAACATATTGCGGATCAACTAAATTCGTTCCGGTAACGGTTGTCCAGAAAGCAGTAGCCCCGGCAACTGCACCAGTTTGAACCACTGCTTTTAAGCATATTTTATAGGTACTAGGGCCGATAGGGATATTGGGTAGATTGAATATGATATTGCTTGCAGACACAATTGTAGGATTGGGAGTAAAACCAGTGTAAACAATGCTGGAATTATCAGCCAGTAACCAAGCCGGTAATTGTACGTTTAATATACCGCCAAAGAGAGTAGCATCGCCATTGTTTAAAAATTCATAACACAAATTAATGGTATCTCCAACATTTTTGCAGCCCTCAATGATTTGATTGTGCACACAACCTATATTAGGCTTAGGATTGTAAATAATTACTGCAGTATCAATTCCACCATGTCCACAAATAACACAACCACCACCACCTACTGGTCCCCCGCCGGACGAACATTCAAAGGATACAAACACACTGTCTTTGTATGGCGGATTGCCTGCCTGCCCATTGCATGATGAAGTTAAGTCGTAATATAAAGACAAAGTAACCCATTGGCCGGGTAATAAATTATTCACACCATGATTGAACTTTGATGTATTTGCCGGCGCACTTGCATCGGTAGCTCCATTGCCAATTAAAGGAAAAGGACCTGTGGGGGCAGGAGGCGGACAACTAAAATAGGTAATATTACCAACAAGCCCCGCTTGCATAGTGTTTTGTTTAACGGAAATGGGTGCAGTTTTTAAATGCACCAGGGGTAAAACATTGGTAGTTACCAGGTTTAATGGTGTATTGCCTGTATTGGTAATAGTATAAGAAAACATTGTAGAAGAAGAAAACACAGAAGTAACAGAAAGACTTGAATTGGCCACAGGATTCGCAGGTATTGTAAAGGATGCGGGCACAGGCCCTTTTATCGTACTGTCTGGTACGCTACAGTCCTTGCCTTTTAATGAAATATTACTCGTAAGCGTTTGCCCTTGCCCTGTTTTGCAGGAGTCCAGCTTTACTACATAATAAAAACAATCATTTGAATTTTGAGTGAAGGCTGCAGTATTTGGGATGACTGCATCTCCTGTAAATGGAACTGTATAAGTATAATTGGTACCATACGCTGATGTTACAAGGCCTAATGGAGGGGATAGTGTGATATCAAAACGTGGATTTTTAATATTGAAACAATTATAATTGAAAAAACAAACCTTATAGGTCACTTCCGCAGTCATCACGTTGAATGAATAGAATTGATGAGTAAGTGAAACATTGTTATTTAAAATACCATTTGCCGTACACGTTGTATCATGTGAAGTAAGAAGATTATCGGTAAGATGACCCGCAAACAACGCTGGTTTTATTACACCCGTACAAGAATCGGGGCAGTTAAATCTAAAATTTATCATAACACTCAGGAAAGATGTGTTAGTGCAAGCTGATAAATTGCCTATGTTGATAGTAAGTTGGTTGCCGCTATTTATTATAGGAAGCATGCAGGGTGGTAAACTATTTACAGTAGAGGGATCATAACTTACCAATGCCGGATTATAAGTAATTACTACCGTAGCACTTATGGTGGAAGGCGCCCAGTTAAAAGCTACATTTAAACCGAATGAGGTTCCTAATTCGTGTGGAGCAGGAAAAACACCGTCCTTAAGTGTAAGCGGACCTACCTGTGCCTGAGTTGCATTTGCTGCAAGTATTAATAAAGCTATAAAGAATAGTTTTTTCATGGTTTTAATTTTTGATGATTTTGAAAATTTTTAATTCCTTGTTGTTATCGTTTACTTTCAAAAAATAGAATTTATTTTACTATTTCACCATTCCTGATCCTGATTGAACTTTTGTTCTTCAGATTTTTCAGAGACAATCTTAACTTTTCTATTTTATCTGCAGAAACATTCGGATCATTTTCCAGATCGACAATCGCTTCTTCAACTGATGTGTATTCTTTTACATTTGCATCATCAGCATTCTTCTTTATAATTAAAAGAGGCAATGGATCAGCATGCTTTTTTGTAAAAAAATTTATCAACCTTTTTATGGTTTTCAATTTGTTTTATTAAATTTCTGTTCAAAAGTAGAGACAATGCCATGATACTACAATACCAAATAAATAAGCGGTGGGTATTGTTTATTGAACGGTAGGTACTGTTTATTGAACGGTAGGTATTATGGAAAAACCGGAGTTCTTGACCACCCTCTGCCGATTTTTGTTGACCACAATATCTTCTTAACTATCAACAAGGTGAGGTGGTCAGATTGCTCCGGCGAAGACTGGTCAAAGCGAGCGTTTTTTCCACTATAAGAGATAATCCAATTTTATAAAGTTTCATTATAGTCTTTTTAAAGGTTTTTCTAGAGTTTTTTTGATTCGTATTCGTCTTTCCCAAGCCAGAAATAATTAAAATATCCCAGCCGGATCTCAGGAATGAATGGTCCCGCTCAGCACGAGACGAAATGCTACAAGAAACGCGAGCATCATAAATCCAAAAAAGAGAGGAGGCGGCCAAAACTCGTCCCAGGTGTTCACGACGCCCTGATCCGGGTGGCGGGCAGGATAGATGACCTCCACAACATCGCCAGGCTTTAACCGAGACAAAGGTTTGGCCAGCGATCGGCGAATGGTATATGGAGCGCCAGCCGCATCTTTAAAAGTGATCATCGGAAATACACCACTTGCTTTGCTGCCGTCGCTCAGGGTGGAGCTATTCTTTTCTAACCCAATGACATGTCCGACTGCCTTGATGCCATTGGAACGCAGGTCGTGTGCATGCATGTAAGTAAAATACGCCCCCAGTCCGCAAGTGGGGATTGCGAAAGATAACACGAAGAGAGCAGGAAAGCGGAACGGGTTAAGGCGAAAGTGAGAAATGACGGCAGGCAGGAGATGGAATGGATCATCCATTTTGGAGTCACCCGATATGAGAATACCCGATATCCACATCAATAATATTACTGCGATAAAGCCCAGAACAAAGCCAGCCGGACCGAGCGGGAAATCTTTCAAAAGGAGCAACTGCGCATTCCGGGGATTTGATCGGCTGTAAGTCACGGTGACCACATCGCCCACACGCACTGAGGGTGTCGAGGAATAAGACCGACCGCTTACCCTGATTTGTTCTCCGGTTGATGTGGAAAATTCAACCACTGGCGATTTTAGGGGATTATTTTCTGACGATCCGGAAGAGCGCGCAGACGTATCCATGCCAACCACAATGCCTTCAGCTCTTTTGCCTGTGATCAGTAAACAAACCGGATTCTGCAGAATCAATCCGAGCACGAAGAGCAAAATCAAAACACTGACACTCAATATCCCCCCAATCCAATTTATCGTCATGGTTATGATATAAATACGCTTCGTTACTGCTTATCGCGCCCGCTGATAAAATCATACATCGGCTGAAATGGGTCGTGAAAAGTAACCGAACCATCATTTTCTAAGGTATAAAGCAATGCCATCATTTTAGTGTATCGCAAAGCCACCTTTTTTGTGATTTTTATCCCATCTTCCATAGAAACAGAATCCCGTCCACAGGATAATCTGATAAGTTCTTTGACAATCTCTATATCATCGTCATTCGGGTTGCTCGCACGAGCCAGGGCATGCGCTTCTGAATCTTCCCAAAACTCAGCTACATATTTATCACCGCCGAGGTATTGAACACGAATATCATGCTCTTCTGCTATCCTTTTCTGATCCATCTTACCAAAATCATTAAAAACCAACATAAAGGTTCCTAAATTGAATATCGTAACATTTAAATGTGTTTGAACTATATAATCACTGATTGATTTTTTAATTAAAGCCTGGAATTGATTTTGCTTTTCTTCTGTCCATGTTTCCATTTGGGTCGCAATCAATTTATTCTCAGGCAACTCCGGGTCTAATCTTTTTGCTGACTCTATCAGATCAGTTACTGCCCTACCTTTAATTGATAGAAATATTGGATCATTTTTATCCAGGTAAACAAGTGCTGCACTCTTTGTTTGATTATTATTCATTGTTGTATCCAGGGTTTCAGACATTTGTATTGATGGGGCAGGCTTTTGTTCTTGAACAGACGAAACCCCCTCTGATATAACGTGGCTCTCGTTTCCAAATGCAAAAGGATATTCCTTATGGACGATTTCAGCTTGATATATTTTCACCGATTGAGGATTGTTAGCAGATATTTGATAGCGCCCATCATTTATCGCACTACCATTTTGATCTATGATGTTTCCTTTTCCATCATAAACGATCCATGCATACAGCTTTTTGCTGTCACCAGTAAACTGAAATGAAATATTATCATCATTGATTTCTATCAGAGTAATCATTCCCCCGGCAAAAGGATTGTCAACGCCGATATCTCCTTTGGCTAATACAAGTCCGGTAATATTTGTCGGAAGATGCATAACAACTTTCCCTGAAAGTGCTGATAGTTCGACCTCGTCGCCGAGAGCTCCAAGAGCCCGAACCGTCATGTCATCCTTAGGATCCCGCAAATTGACGTACCGGCTTCCAAACCAATAGGATTTCTGCAGGGTCTTTCGAGTATCCAAAGCAAGCACGGTAAAATCGTTCTCATTGTTTTCGGGATTACTTTCTGTATTACTTTGGCGGTCTAAAAAATCAAGACCATTGGTGCCTTTGACAAAATCAAGTATGACAAACACGTCTCCATCTCCAATATTGGGAATATCTGGAAAAATAGTTTGAATATCCGTTTTATAAATTTTTGGCCCATCAGCAAATCCGATACCCACCATTATTCCACCCGCTGCCGTAGTAAGAGGCTCAAATCCGTCAACGTCACCAACAGGTTGAGAAAGCAGGAGATCATATTCCTCTGACATAAGCGAAACAAAATCATCGCCGGCCTCTGCAATTCTTTTTTCGAGAGTGGTGATACGTTCTTCCTGCTTGATATTTGTATTCAAGGTTTGTCCTGTTTTATCAGATTGAGAAAAACAATATCCGCTACCGAATAAAATCAGGGCTATTGTTGCAATTTTTATTTCCTTCATTCTTTTATTTCTTCGGTTTGTTAACTTTCTTTCCTGTCTTGTCAATGTAATACCAATTGTCACTTAACCAAATGCTATGTTCACCTTCCAATTGTGTCTTGCAGTCGATACTAACCTCAGCAACACCATTCTCAAAAGGCCACGCACAGTCAAATTGTGGTTTAATCACAACCTTACCGGTTGTTGAGTCGGCAAACCCGATTTTATGGTTCACTATTATTCTAAAAAGTCCGTCCGATGTATAGTCTGGTCCATTGTCATAAGAAAAGATTTCATACAAAACGTTTTCTTGTCTGTCGATGGCTAAAAAACCAGAATGTGGTTTTACAACAATTGCATAAGTTTTAAATGTATCGGTGAAGCATCTTGAATATTTTCCGAGCGGAATAACGATGTCCCCGTTTTTATTTTTATAACCGCATTCGTCTTTGATGGTGTCAGTGAATGAAACCAAGTAGTCATTGTTCTTAATGACTGGTCGGCAACTTGTCAATCCGCTAAAAAGCAGCAAAAAAACTATGATGTTGACTGTTTGATGTCGTGTCATCAAATGGCTTATAACATCATTATAATCATATCATAATCTGGTTACTATTTCTCAATTTTGGGACAGGAAGGACAAGAAATAATTTCAAATTCCGTTCTCCTGTTTTCCTGGTGCTTTGCTTCAGAACAATTGACTCCATTGGCACACTCGTTGACAAGCCTGGTTTCACCATATCCTTTTGCTACAATCCGGTTTTTGGAAATTCCTTTCCCGATAATATATGCCACGGCTGCATCCGCCCTGTTCTGGGAAAGCTTTAAGTTATAATCATCGCTACCCCTGCTGTCGGTATGAGATGATAATTCTATGGTCATATCAGGGAAATCATTCATAAGTTTAATAAGCCTGTTCAGTTCTTCTGCGGCCCTTGGTTTTATATTAAATTTATCGTAATCATAATAGATCTTGTCGAGGCGGATAACCTCTCCCGGGCCTGTCGGTTGCTGCATACTTAGTTTTATCTTAACATATAAGTCTTTGCTCCGGTCCAGTCCTTTAGTCGTTTCATATTCCGCTTCGCTGGTTAGCCATCCCTGCAGTGCACCAATCACCTTAAAATCACTTGCCTGTTCCAGCTGAAAAAAGAATTTACCATCAGCGGTTGTTATCCTGGTATTCGTCTTATTCAAAACCGTGTTTTCACAGGTCACCGTCACTCCGGCAACAGGTTGGCCGTTATGGGTATTTGTTGCAATCCCCGATAAGGTAAATCTCGGATCATTGTGCGTGATGGTCTTTTCTATTAACGGTTTGGTAAATTCCTCTTTCCCGATCATTGCAATGGTGGTGGTAACTTCATTTAAGATGCCCTGGACCCGGTAGT
>DASVHX010000047.1:0-6386 GCA_036382355.1 Bacteroidales bacterium | reverse complement strand
GATATCCGGTTCGGTTGCATCGAGCCACCATGCATCAACTCCGGTGCTAAAGAGCTTGGTATTGATCTGGTTCCAGAAAGCTTTGCGGGCATCGGCATTAAATGCATCATAAAAAGTGGATACATAACCCAACCAGTCTTTGCGGTTTTTTTCGATGTTTAGCCTATACAGCCAGCCGTTCTTATCCATCTCTTCATAATTCTTTGTGCCTTTATAATATTTAGCCCAAACGGAGATCATCAGCCTGGCATTTAATGAGTCGTGCAAGGTGTTCATCATAGCCTTTGGATCGGGAAATCTTGAAGCTTCAAAATCGTGATCGCCCCATTTATCTATCGGCCAATACTGCCAGTCGAGTACAATGTTATCAATAGGTATCTGTCGTTTCCTGAATTCGCGTACTGTATTAAGTATCTCATCCTGTGTTTTATAGCGTTCGCGACTCTGCCAGAGACCCATAGCCCATTTCGGCATAATGGGGGCTTTCCCGGTAAGGGTGCGGTAACCACTTATAACTTCATCAATGTTTTGACCGGTGATGAAATAATAATTGATCTGGTGAGCCACTTCAGAGAAAAATGAGATACGGTTTTGTTCATCTCCCGGCAATGGTGTCAGATGTTTGAGCGCTATAAACGATTCGCCCCCATCAGGGATCCATTCAATTTTTAATGCGTATTTTTTACCGGATTCCATTGGCAAGTCGAAACGGTTGGAGGAAGGGTTCCAACACTGGCGCCAACGGTCGAACATAAGTTTTCCATCAACCCACAATTTCGCGTATCCTGCCGAAGTGAAAATAAACTTATGTAGTCCGGTAATGTCCGACTCGAAAGCACCTTCCCAGGTAACTGTACCTTCGCCAAGATTAAATCCTTCTGGAAACTTCTTCATGTCGGGTATGAACTGGTAGTTTATTTCTTTCTCTATTCTTGTAGTAAAGACTTTCTTCGGATCTTTCTTACCGGAATAAACAGCAGTTAGTCCGCCTTCTTTACCATCTTTGTCATATAACTTTAAACCCGACAATTCTTCCAGTTCGCGGATGTCACCAAATTTTGTCCGGGAACAGTTATCCCAGAGGATGCCATAATTTTTAGTAGATACCAGGAATGGAACCACTGCCTGCGTGTTGTATTGGAACAGATCGGCATCTTTGCCTTTAAGATTCATGTACGATGTTTGGTTCTCGCCTAATCCGTAAAGAGCCTCATCAGGTTGCGACTCAAACTGTTGACGTACTGCAAGATAATCTTTACTATCAATCTTTATCGGATCATAGGTTTTTCCGCCACCTTGTTTTTCTTCCAGAATAACTTTTCCAGTAGTATCAGTAAATATCACCTCACCAGTCGATTGAATTACCATGGCCCGAACCGAAGTGGTCTTCAATATTACAGTATCCCCCTTTTCATTGACAGTAAAATCTGCCCTTGGTGTAATTGTATCCAACACAATAAGGCTTTTTTCATCAGCAAACTTATCTCCGGGATTCGCGGTAACGTGGATAATATCACTTGCAATTACCTGCAAACGAATAGATTGTTCTGTTTTCGTTCCCTCTTTTTTTACATGGACTATTAACCCATCCGAAATTTTCTGATACGGAGTGGTGCGGCATGAAGCCATAATTGCCAGGATAAAGAAAAGGCTGGCTAATTGCAAAGCAGAGCTAAATCGTTTATTCATCGTGTTGAGTTTTAAAGTTTTTCAAAGATTCCTTTAGCGTATTTATCAGGTATTATCCAGGAACATAAATATAAACAATTATCAGGATGAGTACTGTAATTGTGTATTATTTCTTGATGAACAACTGGTTGTAAACTCCTTTTAAAGTTTGTAACCTGGCTAAATAACATCCGTTTTGCAAATTGCTGACCGAAATAAATGATTCATTGGTTTCGGAAAGTTTTTTACCATTTAAGGTGAATATCTCAAATCGTTGCACTTTTTCCTGACAATAGAGCGTATTGCTGGTAGGATTTGGATATAAAATATTTGTTTTTTCCAGCTTAGGAAAGAGAATTCCTGTTTCGGGAGTTGTTTCACCATATACCAACCCACGTCCAGCAGTACTCATGAATGCTCTTCCATAAACATTGCGATCACCTGTCACAAAATTTCCGTTTCCGGGGCCGCAATATTCATGGCCGTCGTCGTTTATCCTTAACCATGTCACACCCATATCATCGGAACGATGTATGCCCAAGACGCCACCAACTGGTGTTCCCCACATATAAACCGACGGATAAGTATTGCCTTCGGCCGCTTTGCCAAATCCAACAGCATCGCAAGTGCTCACCGAAGCTAACCCGACACTTGCAACTCCATTTGTGTATCGTTTCAATCCTCCAGAATAAAGTGGAATCCAAATATCGCGTTCCTTTCCTGGAACTGCGCGAATTATACTGCTTCCAGAAGCACCTGCCGATGTATAAACATAATCGTACGAAGATGTTGAAGAATTGTATGTGCATTCATAAATAAGACCAGTAGAAGTGTTATAAGAATAAACTTTATTCGAATTTACACGGTCGGTCACGGGACGGGATTTCAATGCTACAGTCGCCAGAAGAACTTTCCAGGTTGCTCCATTATCTTTGGTATAATAAGTATTCGCTCCATTTTGGGGATACCAAAAGATAGTTCCTCCATCAGCTGAAACGCCGACACTTCCGCTTGTAGCGCCAGTGACAGGTAGTGTTGCAACTCCGGTCCACGAACTTCCCTGATTGGTAGAATAATAAACCCTGGAATTGGATCCACCGCAAATCACCACAAAGTTTGGGTCGTTTTCGGCAAAATCGATACCAGTAGTGGTTCCCATGTTTGAACTAAGTGCCCCGGAAACAGGTGAGACTTTGGGATCGGTATGTACAAATCCGTTGTAGTCGCCTATAACGCTGATAAATGGTCCATCAGGTATGCTAACCATATCAAGTGGAACGGTTTCTTCCAATCCATTTACCTGAAAAGTCCAGGTTGATGTTGACGCTGAAATATTTTCAGTCATAAAAAGTCCATTTCCCGAAGTAAGGAGAACCCGTTCCGGATTGAAGGGGTCAATATGGATATCGGCTACCCAATGCATTTGTGGTTTGGTGCCTATCCAGGGATGTTCAGCTACATCGGCTTTTAAGTGATTTCCAAGGCAAAGGTTTGTCCAGGTTGTTCCTCCGTTTATCGAACGATAAATTTTATCTCCATATTCAGTCCCGCCTTCCCATATTTGTTGTTGGTAAATATTGATAGTAGAAAGCATGATAATATCGGGGTTGGATGCATCAACGGTAACGCCGCTGTATGGCGATGTATCTGGTGAAATATTTGTCCACACATTTGTTTTGGTATTATACCGATAGACTGCGCCTTTGGTCGGATTCCATGGCCCTTCGGCGTCGGCATAAGTGATATAAAGATAATCGCCTGCTTTTATGGCACGTTGGGGCATTAGGGTTGTAGTGGGTTCTCCGGTAATTACTTTCCAGGTTGTACCTCCATCTTCAGTCATATAAATGTTGTCGGCTCCGATACGTGAAACACCGACGTAAATTCGTTGCGAAGATGTTCCATTTCCACTCGTTTCGTCAAAAACAACAAAACAAATACCATTTCCATTTGTAGTGGTAGTTACCGGGAATGTATTTACCTTCGTCCATGATGAAGCCCAGTTGGTGCTTTTATATAATCCGGCAGTACGCGAACCACATAACAGTATCTGTCCATTATTGGGGTCAACAGCTAATCGTTCGCCGTTATTACGTCCCATACCGTTTCCGTTTATTTGAAAACTGACGTCGCCACGCCTAAATGTTTCGCCGTAATCGTCGGAACGAAGGATGGAACTGGGCGTATTGCTATACAATCCGGCAGACATATATACTTTATTAGGCGATGTAGGATCAATGGCGATACTTTCGATGCCTAAAAATGTCCATTCAGCTTTCGAAGCCCAATCGGTCAAGGGCTTCCAGGTTTTGGTTTCTTCTATCCAACGGTATGCTCCGCCTACATCAGTACGCGCATATATCAGGTTTTTTTCCTGCGGACAGGTAATTATGCCGGTAACAAAGCCTCCGCCACCCATTTTTACACTGTTCCACTCGTAGCCAGCTGCGTTGGGTTGTGCCTGTAAAAGAAGAAAATTCAGAATAAGTTGGAGGAAAGTAAGTAGAAGTATTTTTTTCATAACAATAAAAATTACAAATTTTGAGTTGTTCGAATTAGAGTTATTATTATCAATATAAAATTTCTAATTATATGCTAATTAAGTAAATGAAGAGGGATTGAGATGTTCAATCCCTATTGCTATGAGGGATATTTTACAAATTTCAATTGGTAGTCGTGGCAAAGGATCTTTGAGAATTTATATCCCAATATATTATCAATTAAATATTGTTGCATAACAGGTTGCATTGATAACCGAATTTTTCAGGTCGTTTCGTGCTTTTTTGAGACCATTGTGGCCTACCCTAAACATTTGGTTTAAAAGAATAACCCGGCCGAAATACCAGCCGAGCTATTCAGATAACCTCAATCAACCTAACCTATTAGAAAACTCCATTTAGCACATTACGAAATGGAATGCTATGTATTCTGCTTTTGGATTTCGAAGCAATCAACCTCATCCATATTTAGAATATAATACCTATTTACTGGTAACTACGTAATGGAAGACTAGCCATTCGTCCTTGACAGCATCATAGCTTGTACCAAACCAAACACCTTTTGTGTTGTAAGAAGTCGGCCATCCTTTTATAATCTTCAGCACATTGGTGGTCGGATCCATCCAACTGGCAACTCCAGATAAAATCAAGGTGTTGTCTACCAAGGTGATCTCATTGGTCGATTCATCAACCGTGAACGTTCCGGTAGTGATCGTACCGTTTTGATTTCGGGTATAGTTTTGACCTCCGAAACGATCGAACTGAATCCAGGAACTTGCTGCTGCGGCATCCCAATCCGTGTTCCAACCCCAAGTTTCAGAACCACTCTTGGAAGTTGTCCAACCTTTGCCTTTAGCTACCCAATCAACAGGGTTACCAGCTGCATCCAAAAGCCAGCGACGTGCTTGTCCTACATCACCTGCCAACATGGTTAGTATCTCACCTGTATTGAAGGTAGGATTGAAGCCATCATCCAAAGTTGGTACAATTACCGGGGGAACCCAATTGTCAGAATATTCCTTAGTAGTATAATTCAATACGCAATACTCAGCTTTAACAAGATTATGGTAAGCTATCTGCATTGAATTTTCAGTTAGCGAATATATTACTCCTTTGCTATAATCAACATCACCATAACCGTTATTTATTGGAGTTGCATTGGTGAAACTTATCTTTTTTGTGGCAACATCAAGAAAATAGGTTCCATTTTCAACTGTTCCAGTAGGGAACATCAAGTGATTTACTGTTAAATATGGGCCTCCTTTAAGGCTAAAAGTCATGGTTCCATAATCTCCAAGTGGAGTCAGCCATTCATTGCCTTTATAATCAGGAAACCACGACCAAGGAGCTACCGTCTCATCTCCCATAAAACCAAGCGGACCGTTAAAGAATTTTGAAACACCAGCGGCATTAAAATCGAAAACCCATGTTTTTTCATTTCCGGGTCCTCCGGATAATAATGTCCACATCGGATCATTAACATACATCATGTTCGTGGTGGTGATATTCAAAATTAGAGTATCAGCTTGAACGAAACCACCTGCACTCTGAACCCCATATACAAATTTATATACACCAGGGAATGCAATACGTACAGTATCAGTCATCCGCAATGAACGTCCGAGTGGTGTAATCCAAAGCGGAGAGGCATTTGGGGTTAAGCTTTTCAAGATAATCATATTGGGATCAGTAGCGTCTGGTATTACACTAAACTTTAATTCTTCTTTCGAAAGAAGTGGTCCCAATGAATCCTTTTCGGGCGTACAAGCTGAAAACAGCAGTACCAAGCCCAGGAATAGATATAGTATTTTAAATTTATTTTTCATAGCTGTAAGTTTTAATTGTTATTACCAACCTGGATTTTGAACGAGTACATTGTTCGACAACGTAATTTGAGTTTTTGGTATTTGTTGCAAGCCTTTGGTAGTTATCAACCGATCGCCTTTTACAATTTTGGTAGCTGGTTCACCTCCATTCAATACAGTAGCCGTTTCGTTTACAATACTTGCAGCCGTAGTGATTCCCTGGCGGAGCATATCCCAATAACGAATACCTTCACCCGAAAATTCCAACCTTCGTTCTTTCAGGATATTATCTTTTGAAACCGTAAGAGCCGAGAAATTATCTTTATAAGCACGTTGACGTACCTGGTCGAAATAACTCTGTGCATTGGCACTTCCCAATTCGGCAGCCATGAGTAATACATCGGCGTAACGGATA
>DASVHX010000046.1:0-3125 GCA_036382355.1 Bacteroidales bacterium | reverse complement strand
CAATCTCCACCACTAATACCGCTTTTTTCAATGGAATATTCGTATCCCAGGAAATCGATCATGGTGCTGTCGGTTTGCGAATAGGTGAATTTGAGTGGCATTTCCTGTTTTCTAAATTCAGGGCTGGCCACGAATTGGTCGGCTTGCTGTTCAATAGCCTGCAGCGATCGGCCTTCTTTGTTCAGAATGGCCATAGTAAGCCGGAGCATGTCGTATGTAGCTTTTACCCGCACATTGTATGGTTTGAGCATATGTGTTTCAATCAAGAGCCCGGGGCGGTTCTGGATAGCGGTGTAACCTTGCGAAAGCATGGGAGGCGCCACTCCGGTATAAAGCCCGCTGCGGGGATCGTGCCAGTTTCGAAATTCAACATAAGATAGCATTGGATATCCACAATCCTGCATCTGCCTGACTATTTGTGCCTCGAATACATTGCTTGTCCAGTTTGTAAGGTTCTTATCCATATTCCCATACACTTCGAGAGCATAGGTAATTTTGTACTGATAATTGGCACCATCGGTCACATGGCAGTCCACAAAGAATTCGGGGAGCCAGGCATTGTAAAGTTTAAGCCAGGCCTGCATTTCGGGTGCTTCGGCTTTCATGAAATCGCGATTCAGATTAAGGTTTTGCGCCGTTACACGCCAACCCATCTCCTTAGGCCCGTTCTGGTTTATACGGTTATCAGGTCCAAACCGTTCATGTCCATCCACATTTAAAATCGGGATAAACAGGATGCTAACATTATCAAGCAGATCGCTTTTATTTCCAAAAGCGATGTCGCGCAGCAGCATAAGCCCGGCGTCCTTACCATCGGGTTCGCCTGCGTGTATGCATGCCTGAACCAGCAGCACCACTCTGCCTTTGCTGCGGATGGCTTCGGGACTGATAAGTCCGTCGCGGTCGGCAATTAGCAATGGTAGATCCCTGCCTTGTGGGCTTTTGCCAAAAGTGGTATAGGTTATTTTATCAGAAGCCTTATCTAAAAGCTTGCAATAATCTATAGTTTGCGCATAGCGTGGAGTTTCTTTACCGCCCGATTGTTCGAACCAGGTAAGAAATTTCGAATCCTGAGAATGCGCGGAAAAACCTGTTCCGGCAAGGAATAAAATGATAAACAAGAATTTTTTCATAATTGATATAAATGTAATAGCACCCCGCGAGACAACAAATGTATCGAAATTAATTCGGATATAACTTTTAGGGAATTCAATCCGATCCCAGGATTACAGGAATAAAAAAATTACTGCTGCAGATAAACTTTTTACACCTTTGCAAGTCTAACCAACACTGTTGAATCATTACAACAAGAGACACTAAAATTAGTTGCAACTTTTTTCTACCTACATGAAACAAATCATCCTGCTATTTTTCGCATTCCTGTTTTTCGCTGAATTTGGCGCAAATGCACAGGGCATCCGCCTCTCCGGTACATTGTATAATGTAGAGGACCAAATATCGCTGATTGGAGCTACTATTAAACTCATAAGCGCCAGGGACACTACTAAAATAAGCTATACCAATAGCGACCTTCAGGGACAATTTATGTTCAATACACTTACCAAAGGCAAATATTGGCTGGACATTACTTACATAGGATTTGAAAGGTTAAGGAAGCAGGTGACCGTCGCAAACAAAACTGAGGACATCGGAAAGTTGTTTCTCAAACCAACCACCACCAACCTCAAGGAAATAAATGTAAGTAGCCAGGCCATTCGTGCCGAGCAAAAAGGAGATACCACGCAATATAGCTCAGGTGCTTATAAGGTTACGCAGGATGCTACTACCGAGGACCTGGTGAAGAAAATGCCCGGAATTACAGTTGAGAATGGCACCGTAAAATCGCAGGGTGAAGATGTGAAAAAAATCCTTGTCGACGGAAAGCAGTTTTTTGGCGACGATCCCACCGTAACATTGAGAAACCTGCCCGCCGAAGTGATTGATAAAATCCAGGTGTTTGATAAACTTTCCGATCAGAGTGCCTGGAGCGGATTTGATGATGGCAGTGCACAAAAAACCATGAATATCATTACCAAATCAGCCAAAAATTCCGGTCAGTTTGGGAAATTCTCTGCCGGCTATGGCTCCGACGGCCGTTACATAGCTGGATTAAACCTCAATCTTTTCAAGGGAAACCGCCGGATCACCATAATTGGAAATAGTAATAATATAAACCAACAAAATTTCGGAAGCGATGATTTCCTGGGCGCTATGGGTAGCAGCGGTGGAAGCAGCCGTGGTATACCGCCCAGGGGTGGAGGTGGAGGAAATTCCATAGGAAATACACAAGGTGGATTAACTACAATCAACTCCATAGGGTTCAATTTCACGAATAGCTGGACCACTAAAGCTACCCTTAATGCAAGCTATTTCTATAATAAGGGAGAAAACACAACCAACAAGGTTCTTGACCGGCAATATATTCTGAACGGAAGCACCAGCCAGGAATACAACGAAACAAGCCGCTCCATCAGCAATAACGACAACCACAGGTTAAACCTGAGGCTTGAATATAATCCTAACGATCGCAATTCGTTCATCGTAACACCTCGTCTAAGTTTTCAGCAGAACGCCACCGGGAACAGTCTGCAGGCTTCGTCATCCACTGCCGGAGAAGTGCAAAGCACCACAAATAATGTGAACAACAGTAAGTCCAATGGCTATAACTTTAATAACGATCTTTTATACAGGCATAAGTTCACTAAGACAGGCCGTACCATATCTTTCGGTGTCACCATAGGATTTAGCAACAGCACACGGGAGAATCATCTCGATGCAATGAATAAGTATAATTTGGCAGATACCGTTAACCAAAGCGACTCTATAAAACAATTCAGTAAAACAGCCATGGATGCCACCTCGCTTTCCTCCAGTCTTATTTATACCGAACCGCTCAGTAAGAAAAGCCAGCTTCAATTCAATTATAACATTGGTTATTCAAAGAACAACAATGATAAATCGACCTGGAATTACCGCTACGAAACGCAGCAGTATTCCGTTTTCGACACGCTGTTGTCCAATATCTACAACAACAATTATACAACACACAATGTGGGAACAGGTTACCTTTATAAGGATGCGAAACTCAATCTGAATGCAGGATTAGCATACCAGTATTCAATCCT
>DASVHX010000045.1:0-9244 GCA_036382355.1 Bacteroidales bacterium | reverse complement strand
ATTCATTGTTCCTTTTGGAATAGGAGCTAGCCTTGCACTTGCTCCTAAAGTTGATCTTAATTTTGAATATGGAAATCGTATTCTTTTTTCAGATGACAATTTGGATGCAAAGCCTGCAGTGGGCAAGAATGACTATTATGCATACCTCTCACTCGGCCTCACCTATAAATTTAATTTCTTCCCAATCGACAACATGTGGAATTTGCCAAGGAAAGGGTTTTGGGGATTATTCAATTTTTAATTAATACATCACATGATGGGTTTGCTGCATTACCTGAACGATTTGAAAAGGTTGCTCGCTTAATTGGTGTATCGCCTGCTAGAGTTATATTTGCGATATCGGTACTAATTTCAGGGTGCAGTATTATCAGTGTAATGTTGATGATGTTTGCACACAGCATGTGCGAATTCGGAGCATTGGTATAAATGGTGATCATCCCATTACAGTCCTGATTCTGATATTCATAAGTTTTAGTGCCATTGGATTAAAATGTGCGCGACCTGCTTTCGTACTTTTTGTATTGATTGTATTATCCATTTTAATCCTGATTACCAAGCCGGCCAATATGGATTTCAAAACCAAAGCACTTGAATTAGAAAACGTAGGAGGCATACAAATTCATTTCGATGCCCAACATTACATCTCAGTACCTCAGGTCAATCGGATTGACCTGCTATCAGGAGAACGGCATTTATTGGGTGAGAAATAAATAATCCCTGCACGAATTAACTTGCAAGGATTATTTTATGTGTACCCGGGGCGGGACTTGAACCCGCACGACCGCAATGGTCAAAGGATTTTAAGTCCTTCGTGTCTACCAATTCCACCACCTGGGCATTATTATAAAGAACCTGAAAAAAAACCTCCCATTATTCACGAGAGGTTATAAGAGGAGCGAAAAATGGGACTCGAACCCACGACCCCAACCTTGGCAAGGTTGTGCTCTACCAACTGAGCTACTTTCGCGTTTTTAGAGGTGCAAATATACAACAAAATCGAAATATAAAAAGTACTCTATAGTTTTTCCAGAAGTTTTTTAATCTCGTTCAGTTTCATTAAAGCCTCTACTGGCGTAAGTGTATTGATATCAGTATTCAGAATATCCTGTTTAATTTGATCCAGCAATGGATCATCGAGCTGTATGAAACTGAGTTGATACTTATCCTCTATCTTCTTTTTTGTTTTCCGGCCATTATTTTGAGCTAATTCATTGCCACTATGCGATTGTTCCAGTTGGGTAAGTAATTTACCTGCACGCTCCAATACGCTCGGAGGCATTCCGGCCATTCGGGCAACATGTATGCCAAAACTATGTTCGCTGCCTCCTTCCACCATGCGTCGCATGAAGATTACTTTGTTACCAACTTCTTTCACCGAAATATGAAAATTCCTGATTCGCGGCATGAGAGCCGACATCTCGATAAGCTCATGATAATGTGTGGCAAACAAAACTTTGGCACGATAGAGCGGATGATTGTGCAGATATTCGGTAATAGCCCACGCGATTGAAATACCATCGTAGGTACTGGTCCCTCGTCCTATTTCGTCGAGCAGGATCAGGCTTCGGTTCGATATGTTATTGAGAATACTGGCGGTTTCGTTCATCTCAACCATAAAAGTTGATTCTCCCGAAGAAATATTATCTGACGCACCTACCCTCGTGAAAATCTTATCAATTATCCCTAACCGGGCCTCGCTGGCAGGAACAAAGCTCCCAATCTGCGCAAGCAATACGATGAGTGCAGTTTGCCTTAGCAGAGCAGATTTACCCGACATATTCGGGCCTGTAAGTATAATGATTTGCTGAGATTCGTTATCTAAAAACACATCGTTAGCAATGTATGGATTGCTGGAAGGAAGCTGCTGTTCAATAACCGGATGGCGCCCCTGAACGATGTGGAGCGCATTACCGTCATTTAATTCAGGCATCACATAATGATACTGCTTAGCTACCTCGGCAAACGAAAGCAGGCAATCCAGACGAGCTATAAGACTTGCATTAAGTTGCACTGGTTCTATATAATCCGTGAGACTAAGCACAAGTTCGGTAAAAAGCCTGGATTCCAGTTCCATAATCTTCTCTTCGGCACCTAAAATCTTTACTTCGTATTCTTTCAGTTCTTCGGTGATGTAGCGCTCGCAATTCACCAGGGTTTGCTTGCGGTTCCATTCAGGAGGAACTTTATCGCGATGTGTATTTGTAACTTCAAGATAATATCCAAATACCGAGTTGTACGCGATCTTAAGCGATGGGATTCCTGTTCTGGCGCTCTCGCGCTGTTGAACTTTAACAAGGTAATCTTTGCCGGAATAAGCCAGCATACGCAACTCATCAAGCTCAGCCGAGACACCTTCGGCTATTACGTTACCTTTATTTACTGATGCCGGAGGTTCCGGATGAAGTTCCTTCCCAATCTTTTTAGCAATGAGTTCGCAAGGATTCAACTGATCCGCTATTCGCTGTAACGAAGGGTTTCGGGAAGCAGCACAGGCCACACGTATCGGTTCAACAGCCTGTAGCGCCCTGCGAACCTGCTGAACTTCACGAGGGCTTATTCTTCCAACGGCAACTTTTGAAATCAATCGTTCGAGATCACCTATTACTTTGATATTTTTCCGCAAGGTATCTGCCAGTTCCGGCTGATCGATCAGTTGTTTTACAGCCAGGTGCCGTTCAACAATTGATTTCCTTTCTTTTAGCGGAAGCAGAATCCAGCGCTTCATCATCCTGGCACCCATTGGCGAAATAGTGCGATCGATTATACTGAGCAATGTAGGATCCTGCCCGCTAATTGAAGTAATCAGTTCCAGGTTCCGGATCGTAAATTTGTCCAGCCACACGTAGTTGTCTTCCTCGATCCTGGTAATCTTACAGATATGCTGAACTTTGTCGTGCTGCGTTTCGGAAAGATAATGCATGGCTGCACCAGCGGCTATAATTCCATAGCCATATTCCTCTACACCAAAGCCTTTAAGCGAATTTGTACCAAAATGCCTGAGAAGTATCTCGTTTGCAAAATCAGAACTAAAAACCCAATCGTCGAACGTATTGGTATAGAAGCGCCCGCCAAAGATTTCAGCGAACTGCTGCCTTTTATCTTTCTGAATAATTACTTCGCTTGGCTTAAACGTTTGCAGTAGTTTATCGATGTAGTCATTGCTTCCCTGCGCAAGGAAAAACTCTCCGGTGGAAACATCCAGGAAAGCAACGCCTGAATCCTTGGGATATACATGCACACTTGCCAGGAAATTATTCTCGCGGTGCTCCAGTACTTTATCGTTGTAAGAAACACCGGGCGTAACCAATTCTGTGACGCCGCGTTTTACAATAGTTTTGGTGAGTTTCGGATCTTCAAGTTGATCGCAGATTGCTACACGCAAACCTGAGCGCACAAGCTTTGGCAGGTAAGTATCGAGCGAATGATGGGGAAAACCTGCCAATTCAACAAAAGTAGCCGAGCCATTGGCACGCCGCGTAAGAACTATGCCCAGTATAGATGAGGCTTTAATAGCATCTTCGCCGAAAGTTTCATAAAAATCACCTACACGGAATAATAACATGGCATCTGGATACTTTGCTTTTATTGCGAAGTACTGCTTCATGAGTGGTGTTTCGACAATTTCCGGCTTAGCCATATTTTAATATTCCTGATTGTGTACTGAATTGGACAAAGTTAAAATTATCTGCCGATATTGTACAGATGGGTTCGACTCAGTTGATAATTTTTACCTTTGCCCCTAAGCTATGCCCGATATGCGTAAACTACTTAACAGCGAACTTAACCGCTTGGATCAGAAAGGATTTAAAGATGCGGATAAGTTACAGGTAGTTGTTATATTGGATAATATCCGAAGCCAGCACAACATTGGATCCGTTTTCCGTACCGCAGATGCTTTCAGGATTGAACGAATTCTGCTTTGCGGTATTACAGCCACTCCTCCCAACCGCGAAATGCAGAAAACTGCACTTGGAGCTACTGAAACGGTAGCATGGGAATACTTCGAAAACACTCTGCAAGCTATAGATCAGATGCGCAAGGCCGGGTATACCATTATTGCCATTGAACAAGTTGAAGGCAGCCTTCCATTGGAAAACTTCTATCCGTGTAAGTTCGATAAGATTGCACTTGTATTTGGAAATGAAGTACATGGTGTAAATGAAGTTATTGTGAAAGAAGCTGATGAATCCATCGAGATTCCACAATTCGGCACTAAACACTCCCTTAACATCTCAGTTACTGCAGGAATCGTGCTTTGGCATGTTTTTCAACATTTAAGAGAATCAATTAAGTTTTGATTTGATTAAAATGATCCTGTAGATTAACAAATCATATTCTTGGCGCTTTAATTTTGGGGATCCAGCAATGATTCAAGAGGAAATACGCTTAACCTTCTCCCCTGCGAATTAATTAATTTCGCTTTTACAGACAATTTTTCGATTATTTCATATAATGTACATTTTAAGAAATGAACATGTGTTAATTGTAAATATTGGAAAATCAATTATTTTCGAGCCAATAATTGGTTAATACCCTTTTTAACCATATATTTGTTTTAATTATATCCTGCCGGGGAAATATTGCATCACAATAAATAGTTTTAACACTTAAATCGAACGATTATGAAGAGTTATTACCGAACAAGCCTAAGGGCGACAGTATTCCTTTTAGCCATCATTTTGCCATTGACATTTTATGGGCAAAATAAAACATCCAGTCCTTTCGAAAGATATATTTATCTTAATGGAAATGGAGGGATTACGCAGTATTTTGGCGATTTAAATAAAAACGATTTCTTTAATAAGAAGATGAAAGCGGCCTATGGTTTGATTCTGGGCTATCAGTTTAGCCCTGTACTTGGCATAAGAGGTCAATTTATGAATGGCAAGCTTCTAAGCGAAAGTGAAGTCGATTACCTGAATATGGGTCTGAAACTGGAATCGAGTGTCTGGGATGGAAGTATTGATCTCACCTTAAGTCTGAGTAACCTGATAGGTGGTTATAAAGAGCGGACAGTTTCATTTTATGGTTTTGGCGGCGCTGGTATTTCCAGTTTCTCTTCCAGGCTTACAAAGCTATCAGATGGCTCTTTCGTTAGCGCTAACGGAAAAGGCAATCCCCCAAATAAGGCCATCAACGAATTTATTCTTCCGGTTGGTATTGGAGCCAGCCTGGCTCTTGCTAAAAAAGTTGACCTCAATCTGGAGTATCGTGAATGTTTCCTTTTCGAGGACTATAAACTTGACATGCTTAAACATGGGAAAAAGAATGATCTTTATGGATATGCTTCTCTCGGCCTTACATATAAGTTCCTGCCGAGTGACTACATTAAGAATATGGTAAAGAATAGTAACATGGTTAAATATGAAGTAATTCCTAACCCACTCGAAGCTCTTGGTGATTCAATAAAAGTGACAATTAAAGGAACATACCCTCCAAAATATTTTTCCAAAAAGGCCGCAATACTTTATGCACCCCAACTTAAATACCCAAGTGGTTCATATGCCCTTAAGCCAATTACACTTAAAGGTGAAGATGTAGAAGGTGATGGAACAATGATTAATCATGACAATGGCGGCACTTTCAGCTATACACAAACCATCCCATACTCACCTGCAATGAATGCTTCTGATCTGATGGTTACGCCACTTATTTATGTCCCCAAAGAACCGATTGATCCTAATGCAAAAGCTGAGGACATAAAAGCTAAATACAAATACGCGGAAGTTCCTGATCGCAAAATTGCTGATGGCGTTCTATATACAAGCACGCGCATCGCTCATGATGAAGATTTAATAGTAGCCGAACATGGCTATCAGAAAGTTGTTATAATCAGTAAGACCTCGGAGATTCATTTCCCCGTTAATAAATATGACATTAACTGGAAATTACCGCTGAACAAAGACGGTGTTTCAAAGCAAAAACTAGTCGACCTGACTGATTTTATTAAGAAAGGCTATACCATAAAAGATATTGATATCAATGGATGGGCTTCACCCGAAGGGGAAGAAAGCTATAACGAAGGGCTATCCGAAAGGCGCACACAAGCTGGAATGAAATACATGACCGACGTTTTCAAGAAGATGAATAAGGATAAAATGAGCACGATCAAGATTAGTGATCCTGAAAAGACCATTACATTCAATGCCAAAGCGCATGGTGAAGATTGGGACGGTTTCATGGCTGCTATAAATGCTTCGAATATTACAGATAAGAAAACCATTATAAATGTGGTTAATTCACAGCCAGATCTTAACAAACGAGAGCAGGAAATCCGCAATATGACTATTGTTTACAGGGAAATTGAAGAAGATATTCTTCCTCCGCTGCGACGGGTAGAAATAGTTGTGAATTGCTTTGAACCAAAACGTACTGATGAGAAAATCGCCGCGCTAGCTGCAACAAGCCCTGATTCTCTCACAAATGCTGAATTACTATACGCCGCTACACTTGCTGAGAATAATGCTGCGAAAACTGCAATATACAAATCGGCAGCTTCTTTATTCCCCAACGATTGGAAAGCACAGAACAATGCAGGCCTTTCAGAGCTGGAGATTGGTAATATCGCCCAGGCTTCCGAATACCTTAACAAGGCCAATTCGCTTGAACCCAACAATGCCACAATTCTTAATAACCTTGGAGCACTGGAGGCTAAAAAGGGAGATCGGAAGAAAGCTGATGGCTATTATTCAGAAGCCCAGAAACTTGGCGCGAACGAAAGTTATAACCAAGGCATTATTGCACTCGGCAATGCTGATTATGTGAAGGCATCCGGTTTGTTTGGCACGAAAAAATCTACCTCCAATGTTGCCCTCGCACAAATGATGTCGGGTAATAATTCTGCAGCCATCACTACGCTTAAAAACGCTCCTAAATCTCCTCTTTCTGACTATCTTATGGCAGTTATCGGCGCTCGCACCAACGATACAAATATGATGCTCGACAACCTGAAAAAAGCAATTGCTGGTGACCCTGCCTTTAAAACTCAAGCGCTTCAGGACAGGGAATTTATAAAATACTTTACCAATCCCGAATTCATTAGTTTGCTGAAATAATCTGGAATAACCTGACTGAGAAGAGGCGACCTTGGCGAAGGCCGCCTCTTTTTTAGCGCTATCCGAGATCAACCTATTATAACACAACGGGAAATTATTCTCCCCAGAAATTATTAATCCCCAATTGCTAAATTATAAGCCCTTTGGCAGCATAAAATTCATCCCAAAATCCGATGAATTAACGGTAGGCAATTTTATTGATATAAAATACAGTACGGCGGCTATTTGAGAGATCGTTATTCCGAATTGAATGATATCCATAAGCAATATAGAAATCATCATACCAGGGCGCAACAGTGCTCAGGTAATCTTTTACCACTTTATCGTTGGCATGGAGCATTCCGATTGGCGTAACCGCACTTTGTTCGATCACTTCATTACCTCTGATCGTTTTCATTGCCAAAGAACCTTCAGCATTATACATCATCACGACATCACTTCCATCAAAAACACTTGAAAATTTCTTATTTAACAAGTTCGTAAGGACTCCGCGCATCTCCATCCCATTGGACCAACGCATAGTTCCCGAACTATCAAATGAGGCGATGAAAGCCACGGCATAGCGAAAACCATCAAAAACGGAATAGGAAGTTGGAATAGGCCTGCCATAATAATCATACAACATATTGGTGATAGTATGATATTCAGGATAATAGGCTTCTCCTGCCAATATGAATGAACTGTCGCGCTGCTGCACAGGATGTATAAGCATATGATAATTTAATGCTGATTCGCGATCTTCATCTTTGTTTTTGCCTTTCAGGAGGCTACGCTTCTTCAGGCGAATGGCATCTTCTCCATTTACATATCTGAAAAAATCGCGGAACTCACTGAAATTGTAATATTTAACAAACGTATTTTGATCATTTTCAAAACCAGCTACAAAGTATCCGGCAGCCAATGGAGTCTGATCCCCAATTTCCGAGTTCCACCCCCGATAATTAGCACTTCCATATACACCAAAGACTAACCCTTTTCCCTGGCTGGTTTGAACCATTTCGGCAGTATTAATTTCTTTTTTACTACTCATTTTACGAAAATCGACAGCACCCATTTCATTGCCATCATAACTAAAGACAGTCAATTTTATTTGGTTCTCCTCAATTTTGCTTATAACCGAAATAGAGCGATTTGCATCATTAAGCTCTAGATTTAGAATGACTGATTTATCCTTTTCAGGAATATTAAAATGCATAATATCAGCCGTTTTCAATGACATACGACATACGTCAGCTTCACCTTTATTCGTTTCCAGTGCAATAAATGCATAATTTTCAGCTACTTCGAAATGTTTGACATTTGCCATTGCTGTTAACTGGCCCTTAACTTCCTTAACAACCGGCCCATTCAGCTTCACTGTAAATACCACTGCGTTATTCCCTTCTTTTTTATGGTCATCCTGAAAAAGCAGATAGGCGGTTGTATCATTAGCTTTAAATAACAATCCTGCAAACATATAATTCCTGCTAATCCCTATTGTTTTATTCCATTTCTCCTGAAGGTTTTTATCGACCATATGGAACGACCAAACGATACTGTCCTTGCCAACTTCCTCTGTTGTTGGAAAAAAAACAAACGCTCCGAATTCGGCACAATTAACCAGGGTAAATGGGTCAGTATCTTCTTTGGCTGCTATTTCGACGCGCAATGGTTTCTGTGCCATTGCAGGGAGCATATTGGCAGTAAGAATTGACAGTAATATAATTACAATAATTTTTCGCATAATGTCCCGTTTAGGTCTTGTACAAATTTACAAAAAAAAGAGCAGCCCTTTACAGAACTGCTCCTTCAATGAAATACGCCATAAGCATAAGTTAGTTAGTTAATAACTAACCTGCTAATATTTAATTCGTGTGTAATTATATTGCTGGCATTCAGAATATACATCCCTTTAGGAAGATGCGAAAAGTCTAGCTTTCCGGAAGTTCCGCTCATAGAACCACTGTACAGAAGTTCTCCAACCAAAGAATAAACTTTTAGGTCGTATGTACCCTGTGCCGGTAATTTAACCGTCACTTTGCCTTTACCCGGATTTGGGAACATGCTCAGTTGCATTTTCTCTGAATTTACATTATTATTAATGCTGGTGTTGAACATTAAGTCCGCCAGGCTCCTACTGGTAATATGATTACCGTCAACTCGTGAGTTTGGAATAACTATCAGGTCTTTTTTAATATTAGGAACCGGAG
>DASVHX010000044.1:0-8581 GCA_036382355.1 Bacteroidales bacterium | reverse complement strand
TTCACCATACAGATTTAACTTTTTATACAGATAATCATAATCCATTCCTGCATTTGTCGTCGTTTGATTGGTGATATCAAACATGTAGGATGGTGCCGACGACTTGCGCAGGCCTGCATCCAGTTTAACCTGGTAAGCCGTGGCACCCAGGCGTAAAGTTCCGGTTTTGAATGTAACATGTCCGCCTGCGGCTTCGATAAGTGCAGTATGTTTATCAGCCAGTTCGTTTGGTGTGCGATGATACCCGGATTCCTGCAGCGAAGAGAAGTATGCATCTCCGGCATCCAGCGTGTCTCCTGCCACCAGGTTAGCATCCACGTAATGCGATGAATAGAAAAGTGTTACTGCCATTTTCCCGGATCCGACAGTTGTAGCTGCGCCCCGCATAAATAAATTCTCGTTGGCCGACGAACTTGGTCTGATACCTTGTCCTGATTTCTTTCCGCCAATTTCGCCAGGCAGTTTGCCGAACGATAACCCGCTCCAGAGTGTGAGTCCCTGCCCGAATTGTACCTGGTAATCGCCCAGTGCAACTTGTTTCACAAAGCCTGAGCCCTGGTAGTAAATATGTGCCGAGTAGAAATCAAATCCCTTTTTCAGGGTATCATTCGAAGGGAAAAACGTTTCGCCCGGATCTTTTTCGGCGGTGAATCCAAACTGCAGCCTGTCGGAATATGCATATTTAAAGCGTGTATATAACCTGCCCTGACCTCCGAGGTAACGTGCATTAGGATTGGCGAGCAACAAGGAGTCGGATGCAGGCAGATATCCTTTCTGTTGTTCGAGGATCTGCTGGTAACGAACCATCAGATCGGCCTTGCCATAATGCAAAAGTCTTGAAAGCGTGATTTTATCATCCTGCGATTGCGCGGTAAGCGTGATAAAAGGAAGCATAAGTTCGATCATTTCCTGGTTGAACCCTTCAATCATCTGTAGTTCATAAATTGATGCAATGCTTCCGTATTGCTGAAGGTATGAGCGCAGGTTGGCAATCTGTAATTCATTGAGAAATGTAAGTTTTCGCAGGTCTTCGTCGCTGGCAGCGTTCAAATTTACAGGATGCCTTCTCAGGCGGCCCAGATCGTCCGCAAAGTCGCTGTAATCCAGTTCGGCATCAGTCCGCTCCACAATTTCTTCCATCTTGTTATTATCTGTCCCGCCATCAAGGCGCCTGGTAGTATCAGGTTCCTGCGCATAAAGGCTCAAAGTAGCGAAACTCAGCGCAGCTATCATCAGGTAAATCCTGTTCAGGTTTCCGTTCATTTCCATATTATTTTTTATCAGAAATAATAGGAAATTGAAAGTTGTGGCGAATAGCCCAAAACCTGGTGCACCGTGGATGCAAGGTCGACTTTTAGTTTTTTCAGATCGAGTCCAAAACCAAAGGAATAGGTTGTTGGGTTAGTAGTGATCCCGGCCCGGATAAAGGCTTGTTTTACAACCTTATATTCTACACCGGATTTGATGCGGGTTTTCAGATCGATGTTTTTCTCTATCTCGCCGGTAAGCAGCAATGCTTCTGAGAAATTATAACCCGCACCAACCCGGATAATAGCAGGAATGCGTTCGCCGGTTTCGCTGGAAAGTTTAACATTAAGCGGATTGAACACATGTGCACCTATCACAAGGTTTTTGTTTACGCGGGCCTGTATACCGGCTTCCAAAGTAAATGCATCGTGGTTTCCATAGTTTTCGCTGAGATGCGTATTTAAATAATCCAATTGTATGCCGGCAGAGAAATTGCTTCCGAAGGAACGTGCAAAAGCCAGCCCAATTTTACTTTCGTTATAAAGCGTGGACCCGAAGTTCTCATACGATAAGCCAAACACTCCTGAGCGCGAGGGCAGAACAAATGCTCCCGCTTTCCGGCTGAGTTCCTTCATCAGGTAGCGGTTTTCGAAATAGATTCCGGCAGCCATATTTGTAAATCCAGCCAATCCGGCCTGGTTGTTATGCACCGACCAGAAATCGCTTACGGCTACAGAAGCCGTTCCCATGGCCGACGAACGGCCACCTGTGGGTGTATTGTCGTTACCGGCTTGAGCATTTAGGGCAAATAGCCCGGAGATAAAAATAATCGTGTAGAGAAAGTTCATGCGTGAATAATTTGATTTTAATTGGTCGCATGTAATACGCCATAATATCATTATCGGTTGTTGTGAAAATTTTCTCATGGCTATTTCATACCTTCATTTTGATGACTAATTTAGCACAAAATTTGAATAGTCATAGTGAATTGATTTAAAATCAATAATTATCTTTAGTTGTTTATTTGTATAGACACAACAGCAATTGTAATTGAAAGCAATAACCGCGGAGTTCGCTAAGAAGACACGGAGTACCACAGAGAAGAAATGTTGTAAAATGACTAAAATAAAGTTACTGAAATAATAAGCGGAATAAAGCGTATGGTAACAATTATTGACTCTGCGGAGCTCTGCGGTTACCTCTGCGGTAAAAATTTAAACAGGTAGAATAGTTATTTTTATATTAACATCAGAAGCATATGCTTACCAAGGAAGTTTTTCAATTTCTCGAAGCCTTAAAGGAAAATAATACCCGCGAATGGTTCACGGCCAATAAGCGGCTTTACGAAACTGCCCACCTGCAGGTTGAAGCGTTTGTTCAACAAGTAATTGATGGCGTGGTGGCTTTCGACAAGGATATAGAACCTATTGCGGCATCCAAATGCATATTCCGGATATACCGCGATGTGCGCTTTGCCACGGATAAGTCGCCGTACAAAACTAATTTCGGGGCATCAATCGCCAAAGGCGGGCGAAAAATGGGAACAGCCGGGTATTATCTTCACCTGGAACCGGGTGGGTCATTTGTTGGTGGCGGTATCTATATGCCCGAGGCTGCTACCTTAAAAAACATCCGATCAGAAATCTATTTTAACAGCACCGAATTTACTTCCATACTTAAGGAAAAGGAGTTTAAGAAAATCTATGGATCGCTGGGTGATTTTGATAAACTTAAGAAAGCTCCGAAGGATTTTCCAGCCGATTTTGCGGATATTGACCTGCTGAAATACCGCAGTTATATTTGTATGCGCGAAGTAACAAAGAAGGAAGCCCTCTCACCGGATTATGCTGATGTTGTGATAAAATCTTTTAAGGCTATGAAGCCGTTTGTGGATTTCCTGAACCGGGGAATTGCGAATGGTTAAAGGTGATTTGTGATTAGTGAAAAGTGAAATTGAAGATACTTAAAGGATTTTTTATTTAAAATTCCAGTTCGTTATTCGTTTTGGTTGAATTTAGAATCAATTGGTTTTTATCCGGTAAAGTCAGAGACTTGTACAAGAGGTATGACACTTTTTGGATTGATACCAGCTAAACTCAAAAGCCGTTCAAGGACTTTCCCTTCAACGGCTTTTCTATATGCAATATGCTTAGAATCTAAATATCAATATTCGCGTACTTAGCATTTTTCTCAATAAACTCGCGTCGTGGAGGAACTTCATCGCCCATAAGCATGGAAAAGATACGGTCGGCTTCCGATCCGCTATCGATGGTTACCTGCCGCAGCGTGCGGAATTCCGGATTCATAGTAGTGGACCACAATTGCTCGGCATTCATTTCTCCCAAACCTTTATAGCGCTGGATATGAATTCCTTTTTCGGTCCCGTCTTTTGAAACTTCTTCAATATACGCTATACGTGCAGCCTCATCCCAGCAATATCTTTCCTCTTTGCCTTTCTTGATAAGGTACAATGGCGGTGTTGCAATATACACATGGCCATTTTCGATCAGGTCCTTCATGTACCGGAAAAAGAAAGTAAGGATGAGTGTGGCGATATGGCTACCGTCCACGTCGGCATCCGTCATGATCACAATCTTATGGTAGCGGAGTTTGGCGGTATTCAAGGCTTTGGAATCCTCATCGGTACCAATGGAAACGCCCAGGGCTGTGAACATATTTTTTATTTCCTCACTCTCGAAAATCCTGTGTGGCATAGCCTTTTCCACGTTCAGGATCTTACCACGTAAAGGAAGAATAGCCTGAAACTTGCGGTCGCGGCCTTGTTTGGCAGTACCACCTGCAGAATCGCCCTCCACAAGGTAAATTTCGCACTTTGAAGGATCGCGTTCCGAGCAGTCGGCCAGTTTACCAGGCAGCCCCGATCCGGAAAGCACGTTCTTGCGCTGAACAAGTTCACGGGCTTTGCGGGCGGCATGCCGCGCAGTGGCGGCTAATATAACTTTGTTCACAATGGTGCGGGCTTCGCGCGGATGTTCTTCAAGGTAATAATTCAGAAGTTCGCTCACAAGCACATCCACAACACCCATCACCTCATTGTTACCCAGTTTGGTTTTGGTTTGTCCTTCGAACTGTGGCTCCTGCACTTTTACGTTGATAATGGCTGTTAAGCCTTCGCGGAAGTCGTCACCACTGATATCGAACTTAATTTTATCCAGCATACCCGATTTCTCGGCGTAGCTTTTCAGCGTGCGGGTAAGTCCCCTGCGAAAACCGGCAAGGTGCGTTCCGCCCTCGTGTGTATTGATATTATTAACGTAGGAATGAATATTTTCGGAAAAAGAAGTGTTGTATTGCATGGCAATTTCAACAGGAATATTATTTTTTTCGCCTTCAATACAGATAGGTTCGGGCATCAGTTTTTCGCGTGTTTCGTCGAGGTACTCGATAAAATCGCTGAGTCCGCGGGTTGAATAAAAAGTTTCCCCTAAGAATTCACCGTCATCGTCTTTTTCGCGTTCATCGCTTATGGTAAGCGTAATGCCTTTGTTCAGGTAAGCCAGCTCGCGAAGGCGCGAAGCGAGTATTGAATAATCGAATATAGTGTATGTGAATATTGTATTATCCGGTATGAAGCTTACCTGGGTACCGGTTCTGTCAGATTCCCCGATTACCCTTACATCGTAAAGCGGTTTCCCGATTTCGTATTCCTGTTCAAAAATTTTCCCTTCGCGGTATACGGTAACGGTAAGGTGTGCTGATAATGCATTTACACATGAAACACCAACACCATGCAATCCGCCGGAAACTTTATAAGAACCTTTGTCGAACTTGCCACCGGCGTGCAGTACAGTCATTACTACTTCCAGCGCCGATTTCTGCTCCTTTTCCATTATACCCGTTGGGATACCGCGACCATTGTCCACAACGGTAATCGAATTGTCGGGATGAATGGTAACATTAATCAGGTTACAATAGCCTGCAAGGGCTTCATCGATGGAGTTATCGACAACTTCGTACACCAGGTGGTGCAAACCGCGCGAACTGGTGTCGCCAATATACATGGATGGACGTTTACGAACGGCTTCAAGTCCTTCGAGTACCTGGATGTTTTCCGCTGTATAATTTCCGTTTCCGTTTTTATCTTTAGCTATGTCGCTCATATTCAGTATGATAATAGTATTTAATAAACTACTGCAAAGGTAGACAATTCCTCCATTATTCCAGAGGATTTCTATCCCCCAAAGGGGTTATTTATCAACATATCATTGATAGGCAGTGATAGTATAACATCTGGAAATTCAAGGTATTGTAATCGCGGGTGGTATTTCCCGTAAGCCTGTCTCAGAAGGTGAATGTTATCCCGGCCATAAAGTTGAAACGCTGCGATGGGTAGTTGTTCCAGCGATAATATCGTACGTTGCCAATATTGTTAAACTGCATAAAGGCCGACAGCAGCTTTGTGTACCGGTATTCGAGTCCAAGGCTTACATCCGCATAGCCTTTGAGTTCTGTTGTTTTGAATGTTCTGTTTATCGTTCGTCCTTCCGGCCTCAGCAGTTCCCTGGCATAGGATTTTCCATTCCATGTTACATCGCCTGTAACAACAATCTTTTCCCGGATATTATAGCGACCGGTAAATCCCAGACTGGTAGCGGGCTTATGCCATGGTTTTTCTTCACTGGTCATGTCGAATTTCTGATAAGCGCCATGAATAGTCATCGAGAGTTTATCAGTAGAGCGGAATGTGGCATCTGCCGATAAGCGCAGCAGATTTACGTCATCGTAAACCAGCGTAAATTTATTCTCAAGTGGCGAGATGGTATCATTAACAAAAAACGGCATGTTTTCGAAAGTAGAAATGGAAGCGGCTGCGCTTAGGTCGAGGTTACGCCCTATATTGCTGGTTACTCCTCCGTAAAACTTAAATTTCTCATAGGTAAAAGCCAATTTGAGATCGGAATTGATAAATGGATTTTCAGCAGCAAGATCGCGGTAGTTCTGGCGGTTTAAATTTCCGCTGATGCCGGCGTAGATTTCCAGCGCGTTGGGGATAATCCTCAGTTTGGCTTCGAGAAGCGGGTAGATATGCATTCTGGTTATCGAGTCGGACGCCACCGAAATATTCAGTCCGGCATAAAAGCTGTATTCTTCATAGTTGGTACTGATAAAAGGTTTTATCCCGACGATGTTACTCCCAAGTTTACCGAGTGAGTCGCGCTGTGCGTAATGATTGATACTTAACGCAAGTCCTGCCTGTTGCAGATCGGTAAGGTCGAAAAGCTTGAATTGTTTGTCGGCCGAAGCATCAAATTTGATGTGATCTTCGCGTGCCTCAAAAAGATCGGCCAGATGGTAATACGAAAGCCCGAAAGCGTGATTAAGTTTGTCTTTCTCAGTATAATTACTTTTATAGCCGGCTTCCATTCCGGCAATGTTAAATCGTTGACGCAAATCATCTTTACCCGGAATAGTATCAAAATCAGCTGTTCTGAAACCATAATGATGAACCACATCCCGCTCATAAAAAAATTTCCCCGAAAGGGTATGGGCAGCTGTAAACTTACTGCCGGTAACTTCTGCCAGATTGGTACTGCTTCCGCTAAAAGCATAATCGTCCAGGTTTCCGCTGGATGATAAATGTTTGATGTGCACGCCCAATGCATGATCTTTCGAGCGCAAGGTGTTGGCAAATAATTCAGCATAAGGCGTAAGGTAAGTTCCCATGCCTACTCTGAAATAATTTCGGTATAGCTTGGTGAGTGGTTCCGAAACCATCTTCACAGGCGAAAGCGGTTCTACCTCCATATGTGTATCGTATGGTTTCGATTTGATACTATAATTAAGTTTTGGGATCTTGAAATCCGAATCTCCGGTCTTTGGACTCAGGCTAATCTTATAGGCATCGGGGATGGTAGGTTCATAAGGGGCTATCACCGTAATTTCTTCGTTATAGGCCTTGGTCTGAGCATTGGTGCGTATTGGGAATGCCAGAAGGACTGCGCAAACAAAAGCGGGCCATAAGATTTTATTTAACTGGATATATTTTGCCATCATCAGATGAGTTATCGGTTCTAAATTAGTGTTCTTAATTGGCGTGCTTAGCCTTATTCAGTTTCCGGTTGTGTGTTATCGGCTGGTTTCGGTTCGGCCTGGTTTATAGAGGCAAGTTTTGTTTTTGCAATGGTTTTCAGGTCGTCGCCGTTATAATTATCGATGATACTCTGCAGCGTCTGCTTTGCCTGAAAAGTATTTCCTTTTTTCATGTACACGTCGGAAAGAAGGATAAAACCTTTGGCAACCCAGTAATCGGACGAAGCATAATCCTTTGAAAGTGCAAAGAGTGATTTCTCGGACATTGAATAATCGGCATTTTCGAATTCCAGGGCAGCAAGGTTGTATTTGGCTTCGGCTCCGGCATCGCCTTGTGATACTTTCACTGTTTCTTCAAATTCCCGCCTGGCGAGATCATTGTTTTTCAAAGCAAGAGCCGATTTGGCAGCAGTAAGATGAGCTTCTGCAACCAGGTCGGAAGGTTGATTTTCGATCTGAAGCAACTTCTGGGCAGCCTGTAAGGCCATCCCATAGCTTGCCAGCTTATAGTTACAGCGCATTTCGCCGGTAAGTGCTTCGGTTGTGTTGGCCGAACTTTCGGATAACTCCTCCAGCCGGATGTAATTCGCGACTGCCATCGTATAATTAGCCTGTGCAAAACTGATGCGCGCTGCTTTAAGGGCGGCGCTTTCGGTAAACCGCGACCGTGGCTGCTGCAGAACATAATTATAACCGCTCAAAGCTTGTTCGTTGCGACCGGCTTTATAATCGCATTCGGCCCGGTAAAAATTAGCGTTTATCGCGAAAGCGCCATCTTTATACTTGCTGATGTAATTGTTGAAAGATGATGTAGCTTTTTCGCAATTGCCATTCATATAAATATTTTCAGCCGCAATGTAAGTAAGCGAATCCTTCTCCGACTGCGACACATCAGCAAACGGAACATCCTTTGCATATTTCAGGTAATTGTCCACTTCATTCATTTCCACGTATATGCTGCGGATGCTGGCGAGCGCTTCTTTCGATTCCGGGGTGCCGGGATAATCGGTAACCACCTTCTGAAGTGTTGAAAGAGCAAGTTCGTCATGGTTTTGGTTAAAATAGATCAGGCCGGATTTTAGCACCGAACGTTTCACATAAATACTTTTTGGAAAGTCTTTGGTAATTTGTTGAAAGTTGAGCAGCGCTGCTTTATCATTATTCATTACCAGGTTGGTAACGCCCATTTCGTAAAGCGCATCATCCTGGTAAGGCGAGCGTTTATAATCTTTCAAGAGTTTTTGGAGATTTGATATTTTCCTGGTGGGATCACCTGAAACTC
>DASVHX010000043.1:0-3647 GCA_036382355.1 Bacteroidales bacterium | reverse complement strand
GCAGGCAAGCGTTAACATCGTCCTGCTGAGCTTTGGCAAAATATGTGAACGATATAAGAATTATGGAGATAAATAACTTAACCCGAATCATCTGGAAAAACGTATTTAACGAAATTACAAAATAAAAATGTATTGTTTAGCGCGATACATAAACATGGACGTTCTTCAGCCCAAAAAGTTACTTATTTATCGGAGTATTGTTCCTCATAGTAATAAGGAATTTGGCTCCTGTTTAGCAAATTATCTTATCTTTGCCGCGCTCCTGCTAAGCTATTTCAGCCGGATTATCTCAAGCTATTGATGGTTCCGATTAAAGCGTTTATCACTACTAATATGGCCCGGTTTCGCCGGTCACAGTTTTATACTTTATTAAATCATTCAACAAAAGGACTTTTTCGAATTCCCCGCCAGGCGCCCTGGTGGATGAAAATTCTCCTTGCAGGTATATACACCCTCGCTTCCTTATTATTGATTATGTTGTTGGTGGATATTAATTTCCTTTGGCTGTTTGGCGATTCACCCAGGATAAGCGAGTTAAAAAACCCTCAAATGAACATTATTTCGGAGCTCTACTCCGCTGATGGTAAAAGGATAGGATCTTATTATATCGAAAACCGTTCGCCTGTCGAATACAACGAAATCTCGCCCAACCTTGTCAATGCACTTATTGCTACTGAGGATATCAGGTTCTATAAGCATCATGGCATCGATTTTAGGGCCACTTTTGCTGTATTTTGGGATATGCTTCATGGCCAGCGGCGCGGAGGAAGCACCATTACACAGCAACTGGTTAAAAATCTGTTCAAAACAAGGCAACATTATTCTACTGGTGTGCTGGGTAAAATTCCAGGTAGCAGCACTTTGATCAGCAAAGTAAAGGAATGGGTGAACGCGGTGAAAATAGAACTTTACTATTCCAAAGAAGATATTCTTACGATGTACTTCAATACAGTAGATTTCGGAAGCCACGCTTTCGGCATTAAATCGGCGGCGTCTACTTTTTTCGATTCAAAACCAGCTCAGCTTACAGTGGCCCAGTCGGCAGTATTGGTTGGATTGCTAAAAGCTCCATCATTTTATAGCCCGGTTCAAAATCCTGTTAATTCATTGAACCGCCGCAACAATGTGCTCGACCAGATGGCAAAATATGATTTCCTGGACAAAGCCACAGCCGATTCCCTTAGCCACCTGCCGCTCGGTTTGAAGATAAAGGCCAGCCATTATTCTACTCAAGGTGCATCTTATTTCAGGGATGCCGTTGCCCGTAGTTTGCAGAAATGGTGCAAGGATAACGATTACGATTTATATGCCGATGGCTTGAAGATATATACAACAATCGACAGCCGCATGCAGGCTTATGCCGAGGAATCTTTGAAGGAGCATCTTAAAAGGCTTCAGACGCGGTTCGACCGCGGTGATGCTGTTGTTCTGCCATGGCTTGGGCCTGGCAACAAGGCAATTCCCGGATACTTTGAGGATCTTGCCAAAGAAACTCCAATATATCGCCGCTTGCAAAAACATTTCGGCGCAGGCAGCGATTCCATCAGCTATTATCTGCACTGGCGTCATAAAATGCGGATTTTCACCTGGAAAGGCGAACGCGACACGGTGATGAGTACGCTTGATTCGCTAAAGCATTACAGGCTTTTCCTGCAATCGGGATTCGTGTCCATGGATCCGCGCGATGGCTTCGTAAAAGCCTGGGTAGGAGGGATAGATTTTGATAATTTCCAGTTCGACCACGTGAGCCAGTCGCGACGCCAGCCCGGATCGCTTTTCAAAGCCTTCGTTTATGCAGCAGCCATCGATAACGGTTATGGGCCTTGCGACGAAATTACCGATATACCGGTTTCCATAAGTTATATGGAAAAAGGCGAAAAGAAGACCTGGGCACCGCATAACGTAGATTGGTCGCATACAGGGGCACCCATGACGCTGAAACACGCTTTCGCCAAGTCGGTAAATTCCATCGCCGTTCAGGTTACCGAAAAAATAGGTTGGGAGAAAGTTATCGCTTACGCACATCGACTTGGTGTTCACTCGCAACTGGAAAACGTGCCTTCAGTTTGCCTTGGCTCCAGCGATGTTACGCTGTTGGAAATGGTAAACGCATACAGTTGCTTCGTAAACGACGGCTACCTGATCGATCCCGTGCTGGTAACGCGTATCGAGGACAAGGATGGAAATTTGCTGTACGAATACAAGCCCGAAAAAAAACAGGTTCTGAGCTACGAAACTGCATTTTTAATGGGAATCATGCTGCGCTCCGGCCTTACCGAACCTGGAGGAACAACCCAGGGACTATGGGAATACAATCTGTTCCATTCCAATACTGAGTTTGGCGGCAAAACCGGGACATCATCTAATTTTGCTGATGGCTGGTTTATCGGCGTTTCGCCAAAGCTGGTATCAGGCGCCTGGGTGGGCAACGACGATAGAAGTGTCCATTTTCGTACTTCCATGGCTGGCGAAGGATTGCGCACGGCACTGCCGGTAGTGGGCAAATATCTCGAAAAAGTAATGAAAGATAATACCTTGTCCGACTGGCGCGGAAATTTCGATAAACCGAAGGAAAAAATAAGTAAACCTTACGGCTGCCAGACATATTTACCAAAAAGCGATACCCTTATTTTGCTGGAAGATTCACTTGTTCCTGAATAATTTTGGAGGCTGAACAAATCACAAAACCTCCTGTTAATAATCCCTAATCATACATATTCATAAAAATTCGCATGAAAATTGAAAAAAACAAAGTTGTCGCGCTCACTTATGAGCTGAAGTACGACAACGCATCAGGTGACACTATCGAAGTTGCCGATGACCGCGATCCGCTTATATTTTTATTCGGAACCGGTGGTATGCTGCCAAAATTTGAAGAAAACCTCAGTAAGCTGAAAGCTGGCGATCATTTCGAGTTTGTGCTCTCGAAAGACGATGCCTATGGCGATTTTACCGAAGAAGCTATTGTTGACCTGAGCAAGGATATTTTCCGTATCGAAGGCGAAATAGACGAAGAGATGCTTAAACCGGGCAGTTTTATCCCGATGCAGGATCAGGACGGTCACCCGCTTCAGGGCAAAGTATTATCTGTCGGAGAAAGCGATGTGAAGCTCGATTTTAATCATCCTATGGCAGGCAAAAACCTTCATTTTACTGGCGAAATCGTGGAAGTACGCGATGCCTCCGACGAAGAACTCAGCCATGGGCATGTTCACGGACTCGGCGGGCATCAGCATTAAAACTGATTGCTTTAATAAATATCCGGCACTTGCTTCTGCGATTGAAGTAGGTGCCGGATTTTTTTGCGAATTCGTCAAGCGTATTCTTGCCTGTCGCAGTTTTTAAATCTCTGACTTTCTAAACCACCATTTTTGCAGAATTGTTAACCCTGAAACTAAACATTTTGTTCTGTAAAAATATTTGCAGGGTTGTATCATTTATTATATATTTGTTAATCTTCCATCAATGAAAAACTTATTGATAAATTCAACGTGTTTTATCTGCCGTGTTGTATGTGTTACAAATGCTGGAAAGTATGGCAGATAGTACAAATTAATCAGTGAATAACAAATATATTTTACAATAAAAATAGTTGTATTTTTATTATACACTAAGTAGAATAAACTAAATTAAATAAAGTTACATCA
>DASVHX010000042.1:0-5531 GCA_036382355.1 Bacteroidales bacterium | reverse complement strand
TAAACCCTTTAAGTTTAAAAGCAGGAGTCATCAGCTTTTTGAAAGCGGTTGAAGGCGAACTCCATCGCCATATACAAATGTAAATTAAATAGTGTTTTAACCTTCTATTATTTCACTTTCGGCATTGAAATTTCATCACCTGGTAAATTGAAAATCAGATATTGTAATTTTAATGCAACAATCCGGGTTTTTCTAAGCTTGGACCATCCTGCCTTACAAAGTTACTTAAGCGGAACAACGCTATTTTAACTTGTAGGCTTGTCAGCGGAATCGAGACGCTTGTCACAAAGAGCGAAATCGAAATGCGTAAATCTTTTAGTCCGAAAAAAGCAGGCGGGTTGAGTATTCAACACCGCGTTACCTGGCAAAGTTTTTTGAGTAGAATTGCGGTTCAGGAGTAACAGCGTATCCGTATATATTGATATTCGCTATTGACATGAAAAATTACCAGGTACTACGATAATGTCTTCTATAACCAATCAATCATCTCAATAGTTTATGAATTTTAACCCTGCCAGGGTTAACGATGGGTATCAGATGAAGCTGAGCACCAGGAATATTACGCATATAGGAACTGGCCCCAACTTCCGGTAACGTGATAACAGTTTCGTATCAAGTACAGCATTCGCTATACGTTATGAAAATACAAAAATTGACGTAATAACGGAAATATTCCTACCGTTTTTCGGCAGAAAAATAGTTGGCAACCTGCAGTTTAATCATGCAGTTTCGGATGTGAAGAGCCAATAATATTCGAGGAAAAACAAAACTTTTGCATACTATTTTTCGTATAAAGGAATAGGATTTGTTTTGTTATTAAACCATAAAATTAAAAGCCATGGAAACCCGGGAACAGAAAGTTACCACGGTTGGCAGGCACTCATATGCAAGGGCGCTGCTGCTTCAGAACCTGTTACAGGCAGAAGGTATTGATTGTTTCCTGGCACATGAAAACCTCATTCAACCTGATATTTCGGGCGGTGTGGAACTCAAGGTAAATGCGCCGGATATAGAAAGAGCGATGAAAATTATTGAGAGCGCCTTTCCGGCGACTGTGGGGAGCAAACGAGTGAAAAAAGCCCTTAGCTTTAAGCGTATATTGGTGCCGGTTGATTTTTCGGATCAATCGCTGGCTGCGTGTAAACTTGCCATAGGCCTGGCTGCAGGATCAAAAGCCGATATCCGATTGTTACATGTATATTACAACCCTATTATTGAGGCAACGCCTTTCGATCTCAGCTATTCCTACCAACTGAATCTATCAAAATATTTACATGAAATAGAGGGGGAGGCGCGCATGAACCTGGATAGGCTCGTGAGTGATTTAAAAAAATACCTCGAAGCTAAAAAGATCACAGAAGTGAAGATTGGAAATGCACTCATGAACGGACTTGCTGCGGACGAAATTTTATCATACAGCAATAAATTCAAGCCAGGGATCATTGTAATGGGAACAAAAGGGATTGGACAGAAAGCCAGTGGATCCATGGGTAGTGTAACGGCCAGCATTATCGAAAGATCGGATTTCACGGTATTTGCAATACCGCCTAATTGTAAACTCTCCGGTATGTCCGATCTGAAATCGATACTTTTTGCCACCGATTTCGATCCGGCGGACGAATTAGCAATCGAAAAACTGATTCATCTCGTTAGTCCGCTTGGTATGAAGATATATTGCTATCACATCAGTGTGGGTATTAAAAAGCCATGGGAAAGAGTGAAGATGGATGACCTGAAGGAACATTTCGGTCGTGAATTTCCAAATGCAAATATCGATTTTGGCATTGTTATGAGCGACAACCTGATGAATGGGCTGGAGACCTTTCTGCGCAATAAACCCATTGATGCTTTAGCTGTTACTACGCATAAGCGGGGCGTTTTCGCCAACTTTTTCGCACCAAGCGTAACAAGGCGGATATTTACAGATATTCCACGGCCACTGTTAGTTTTTCGGGCAGTTGGGGACTGAGTGCTGAGTGCCGGGTAATTCGCGCTTGGATAGGTACGTATATCGTAATTAGGGAAATACGTAAATACGTAATTACGCTTTACGCTATTTCTTAATTCCCCAATTTCCCAATTTCGCCATTTCCCTTTTCTAAAGCGTAGGATAAAAGGCGTCCACAATATGATTGATGGTTGCCTTTTCGCCTTTCAGGAGCACACTTACCACGTCGAAACGGGCTTCCATACTAATGTTGTGCCGTTGGATGTAGGCATCTGCAGCACGCACCAGGAAGCGTTGTTTGTCGCGGTTCACTGATAGCTCGGGTTCACCAAGACGGTTACTCTGACGGGTTTTCACTTCGGCAATCACTAGGAATTTTCCATCGGTAGCAATGATATCAATTTCATCTTTGCCATGCCTCCAGTTCTTTTCGAGGATGGTATAGCCGTTTTCGGCCATGTGTTTCTGCGCCAGGATTTCACCGGCTTTGCCAATGTCGTTATGCTCAGCCATAGTTTAGGGAGTTGAAGGTTTATAAGAAAGTGCATAGGTACTTCAAACTTTTTATTTTACTGTAACCCGAATCCCTTCTGAATGGGCACTGAATTCCGGGGCGTACATGCATTGTATGCTGGTGATGCCGTTCGAGAAATCGCCTTTCTGGCTTGCTATAAGTGAGTAGCTGAACACGTAAGTTCCTTTTGGAAGATAGCTGATGAAAAAGTTGGTGGATGCATCCCTGGTGGCTTCGTAATAGCCCAGCCCGCCCTGGTATTTGTATTCGGACAACACATTTACCGGCTCAAAGGCTGCAGCGCGCATATCCTTCAGGTGGATGTATTCCATATCGCGATCCACGCGCAGTTCGATGCGGACGTTTACCTTATCGCCCACCTTCATTGATGTATTTTCAGTAACAGGTTCGATTACCGGCCCTGTGGATGTGTTTCGTTCGATAAAGAGTTTTTTCGTCAGTTTCAATGGTGTTTGTGCAGAAGTAATTTTATCGAGTTGCTCGAAATGCTGCCAGTACATTGCGCCCCAGGCGACACCTTCGTCGGATTTTACGACGGTAATTCTGCCCATTTCAGGTTTAATTTGTCCGGCGTCCCAGGAAGTTTTGAAATAACCTGTTCCGGCTTCGGGCTTAGCGCCTTCCAGTTTGTTTGGATCAATAAGCGTATTGCCTACTGTTACGGCAACCTGTTTATCGCTGGCCAGCAGGTCGGTTCCCCTGAGTAACAATGCATAAACGGCTTCTGTGGTAGCCTTGGTGGTTTTCCAATCCTGGGTCTGTTTCTGCTTTAGCAGCCATATCTTCATCTCTTCAACAGCTTTGTTGTCCTTGGCCACTTCATCAAATGCTTCGATAAGTAAGGCCTGGGTTTCTACAGGCGCCAGGTACCAATAATAACCTGATTCGGAATTACGCCAGTACATTCCCATTTCTTCGTTATGCAAAGCTGTTTCGGAAAGCGAGCGCATGATGAGTGAAGGTGTCGTTTTCACACCCAACCTGTTCAGCGCCAGCGCCAGCATTCCCTTCATGTAGTTGTTCTGCTTTGGCCAGAATTTAATAGCTTGTTCACGGAAGAAATCAAAGGCTTTGGCATTCCCCTCGGCTATCGGTATATCCGCCAGGAAATAGCTGCGGGCGTACATATATTGAATTTCCGTGCTTCCCAGGTGATTGTTTTTTGAAGGCGCTTCATCGTTTTTCTGAATATCCAAAAAATCATCGTTCATCCGGGCATCGAGGTACGACACAGCTTTGCGGACCATTTCCCAGGTTGGGGCATTGTCGCGGATGTTGCTGATGCCCAGGTGACTCAGATGTCCTAAACCTGTAACGATATGCTGGGTGATGTAACGACTTTCGGGCATGCCCTCGAACCAGGGCCAGCCACCATTGGAAGTTTGCATATCCTGTAGCTGCTTCAGGGCAACTGATAATTCGGTGCTCATGCGGTTGAGGTCGAAAAGCAAGGCTATACGCTGTTTGCGTTCCGACTCGCTGTTACTTTGCAATACCCATGGCGTTTCCTCCAGCAGAACGGCTTTCAACTCCTGGTTTTTCTCAAGATTTGAGCGTAGCGCATCCGGCGAAAGGTTTTTCCAGCTATCGAATACGCGTTTGATTTTGGGATTGGAATTGGCGATATGCGTAGCAATGCTATTGGCATAATAGCGGCTGAAAACCTGCTCGGCGCATTGATAAGGATATTCCATGAGGTAAGGCAGGGCCTGCACTGCATACCAGGCAGGATTGGAAGTAAATTCGAGTGTGAGTTTGTGGTTGCGCAAAGTGCTGCCGGCCGATCCGGAATTCAGCAGTTTGTCGAATTTAAATGTCTTTGTCTGTTTACCGTTGATGGGAAGTGGCAAGGATTCAGTCACCAGCATGCGGTTGGTGAGCACCGGGATGGCCATTTCTTCGCCATCGCTGTATGCGCCGGACTGAGCCGTAACGCGATAAGTGATTGCCTGCAAGCCTTCGGGGATAGCAATTTCCCAGCCTACGACTTTACTCTGGCCTTTGGCAATGGATAAGGATTTTAGCTGAGGCTCCTTCAGCAGGCGTTCATTTACCGGTTGCATGGTAAGCGCATCAAAGAATTGCAGTTCGGAAGTCACATCGAGATCTTTGCCGGAAATATTGGAAATCTTTACAGCAAAAGCCATTTTGTCGCCTTCGCGGAAAAAGCGTGGTGCATTCGGAACCACCATCAATTCCTTTTGTGTGACCAACGTTTTTTCAACCTGCCCGATTTTCAGGTCTTGCGTATAGGCCAGGCCCATCATCTTCCAGCGTGTAAGGGATTCGGGCGCTTTGAATTTGATGACGACTTCGCCGTTCTCATTTGTTGCAAGCTGAGGGTAAAAGAAAGCCGTTTCGTTAAAATTGGTGCGGATTTTAAGTGCACCCTGCTGAGATTGTGATGCTGGAGCATGAGATTGACGTGGAACCACCTGTGCAAGAAACTGTGGAGGAAATTTGTCGCTTTTTTCGCCAATTACATTTTCTCTATTCATTCCAGGGGCAGTTACGACGCGATCGTCTTGTTTAAAGATTTCAACTGAGGCATTCATTATAGCTGACTTGTCCATTCCACGCATCAGTCGATAATTTCCTCCGAAATTGAGCCCAAACCAGTTCATCTGATCGTATTCCCTGAATTTTAGAGCTGAAAGGATTACCGGGTATTCGAATTGCTGACTGTTCCTTACACCAAAGGCAGCATCGTTTTCCCAGGTACGGGTTAAACCCTTGGAGTGGAAAATATCAAGGTTCCAACTATGCGGTACAAATGCATCCAGCGAGGCATCGTACATGGATGCCAGCATTTCGGCAGCAACTTTTTCGCCTTTGCTGTCTTTCAGCGTTAAGCGCCACTCTTCCTCTTGTCCTGGCTCCAGCTTATTGCGAAAGGTGGCAAACCGAATATCGAGTTTCTTATTGGTGTAAGGCACTTCGATAAGTTTGCTGTACTGAAAACTCCTGTTGTACTTAATGAACACGATGTTCACCGAGAAATTGCCGCGGTAATCTTCTGTTACCGGTATTTCGAAGCGCTTCTGCCCA
>DASVHX010000041.1:0-4777 GCA_036382355.1 Bacteroidales bacterium | reverse complement strand
CCCCAATTTTGCATGTCAGTATATGTTATCCGGTAAATACCTGCTTTATCAACGTTAAATTTGTACCATTCCCCTTGTGCCAACACGGAGTTTTCTTTATAGGCAGGTGCAGTTTTGGTCGTTGTTGAGGCTGGAACAAAGCTAAAAATCAGGTCGAATGATACAAGTTGTTCCAATTGTCCGGTGGTTGGATTAAGGCGCAAAGGAACCAGCCAGGTCGAAATGCTGAACGATTTCCGAACCTCATTTACAGTTGAATGTATGGTCACCGAATCCTTCACCAATATATTGCCCTCAAAACCTGTAAGCCATAGATCATTTGCAGCTTGATAAGTAGCATTTGCCAGGGACACCTTGAAATCTCCAATAAGCCCGGCCGGATTGTAAGTAGCTTTATACATGGGAAGGAATCCTGTTTCTTTAGCATAATAAGCACCTGCAAATGCAGCCACATTGAGCGAAGTTGAACTGTCAATGTAAAAAGATTTCAGGCCTGTCCATTTTAATTCGACATGTTCGGTATAATTGCCCGAAAATGTTTTGCCTGCAAAGATTAATAATAGCGACAGCGCAATAAATCTGGCAAGAAGTATTTTGGACAATAATTTTATAGGATGATTTGTTCTCATTTGTCAGCGAGTTATGGCAAGTTTACCGGTGCCATATTGTTTCCGGCCATCAGCAGTAGTTGCTGTTATTCTGTAAATGTACATGCCTGCACTTAGCGGAGACCCTCCGTCGGAATTTCCATTCCATTTTATAGGTTCCGACTTATATCCGCCGGCAATCACGGTGCTTTGCACAATTGCCATATGCTGACCTTCAAGGTTATATATAGATATCTTAACATCCATTGGCTGTCCGGGCTGGTTATGCTCAAAAGTGAAATAAGTTTGATCCGTAAATGGATTAGGATAGTTCGAAACTGCATCTATCGTGAATGATGAAGAAGGGTTCACGATGAATTCGGTAAGAGTTTCGGATGAGTTATTGAACACATCCCATACTTTAAGACTGAGGGTGTGTAACCCCGGTGCGAGGTTATAAAACGGAAAACTCAAACGACCTGAACTGAAGGTGTTAGTCTCAGCCTGGTAATAATCGTTGAGAATATATGGCTCATCGCTTGCATTATCAAGCACTGCAACAATATCATGTCCAATACCATTCCCAAGGGTATTGATACCGTTTTCGTCGTAAATACGTGCAAAAAGTAAAGGATTCTCATCGGTAATTCCGCCTGAAACAAACCTGTCGTCGTTCATAAAAAGTGATACGGTAGGGCCTTGTTCATCCATCTGGATATTTTCATCAAAGCCCCCGACAACAACATTTCGGTATGCACCGGCAGCATCGCGGTCGGAATCAAACGCATAATAGCTTATTCGGCCAAATCCATATTGATATGCGATATCGCGTGGAACGATAAAGTTAAAAGAAAAGAGGCCATTTTTTACTTCAACCTGACCTTTATACAGAATGTTTTTTTGCAGGTTGAATGCGAATTTTGATCCGCCGTCATTGGCAAGCGTCAGAAGATTTAAGGGTTTATCGAAAATGGTAGGGATTACCGTTCCGTTAAAACCGGTAACAGTTTGTCCGCCGGCATCTGTAATTTTGCCTTTCACAAGCACATGCGAAAGTGCGCGCAAAGTATCTGCGCCATCGTCCACGGCCCGCTCGTTCACCGAAGTGGTCTCCACTTTCAATTGAGGATAGGCCATTCGCAAAGCAGGATCACCAAAAAGTATAAATTTTTTGCCATTGGGGTTAGATCCACTTTCGCGTTTTGTATTCAGGAGAATATCTCCCATTCGCAGATGCTCACCATTCTTGTTGGTGCTAAATGCATACTTATAAAAAGTGCTGTTCATTGCAAAGTTAGGTGTACCATAAGTTGGGCGGGTAGTGGTAAAAAGGGCGATACCTCCGCCAAGAGGATTTAGAAAAACCAATTCACCTGCTGAGGTGCGGCCAGGATCGTCGAAACGGCTGAATTCACAGGTAGCAGTAAGGAATACCGGCATCTTGTCGTAGTTGCGCCATGAATTAATATCAGATACTTCGACCACCCTTTCGAGTGCCAGTCCTACTTCGCCACCATGGCCGGTATAATTTACGATGAGCGCACCTTTTGCAACCCTTTCATTAATGGCTTTATTTACTTCCGGATATCGCTGCCCGCCCGGAGTCGAAACCTGGGGATAAGCATCAAGATAGATTTTATCTATATTGTAACAGTTCTGTATATTATTGATCTGCGTTGCCAACTGCTCGGCCTGAACAACATGATCGTTCCCATCTTCATCATCGGCTACAAAACAGATTACATTGCGCCAATCGCCCATTAATTCCGGAGTATGCGTATCATAATGAAGTATCTTATCAACAGCTTGCCTGGCTTCGTCTGCTGTTTTCACGGGTAACCGGCCTAAGCCTATATCGGCTACATCATAAGCGCCATTGCCTTCTCCATTATCCAGGTAAGTATAAAAATCATCCGTAACATATGAATTGACAGGATGAAGTGATTCCTCTGATTGATAGGTAGGAATGAAGTTTGAATTGTCTGCTATCCGGTTTTTATTGTCGTATGAACCATCGCCAAAAAGCAGCACATAACTGAGTGTATCGTTGCCAGATCCAACATCATAGAGCATTTTTATAAAATCGCGGATACCCGAAATATCCTGCACCCCCGAAGAAAATTCGTTGTAAATCAACTCAGGATCTACTACCAGAGTGCGCAATCCGTCCACATTAGCATGATAAGTGGCTAACCGGTAAGCCTGATCTGCAAACACAGCAGGACTAATGATCAGCATATTATAACCACGCATGGCATGGAGATCCTGGTTATTTATTTTACTGATAAATTGCACCGGCACATACGACGTACCATCGAAAGCGGCAAATTCGCGGATAGAATCAGAAGCCAGACGAAAAGTAATATTATTGCCGGAAAATGTTGTTGCTACTTTTGCAGCATTGATAGGGTCAGTTACATCCCACACATTCACATTATTACTGACACTGCCAAGTATATATTGTGCAATATGCCCGGGAACAGCAGAGCGTGTATCCCGGAAAAGCATCTGTCCACCCTGAAAAGTGAGACTGCGCCTTACATTTACTTCCAGGTAATCGAGCCAGCCTGTAGCCTCGGATTGCGATTTATTATAACGAATATTTATATCCACCGACGAACCTTCCGCTGCAATTGTTCGCACGTTGGATGACGCAGTAGCATATGGATTATTTGCAACAGTAGAAATTCTATCCATGGGAACCGACCATGTATTACCGGTTACAGTATACGTAAAACTACTACTCATAATGGAGCGCGCAATTACCCTGGATCGCAGATTTACATCTGAACCTGTTACCAAACCCGGGAAACTGAAATTAAAGTTATAATTCGTCTGTATATCGAAAAAATCTCCAAACCATTGCCTGCCGGATTTTATAAGATTGAATTCATCTTTTTCGTGAAGAGCATAATCGTCGAACTGGGAAACCACATCGGTAGCTTCCAGACCTGAGCCTGTCTCCAAAGGGATGCGTCTTCCGGGTCCCAGATCGGCAGTAATAAAATAGCAGGCCATATCCGCATATGGATTTGTGACATGTTCAAATCGTTTGTTTGCTGCACTGTAACGCCATCCCAACGGACCTTTGGCATAAAACAGGATATAGTCGCCGGCATCAAAGGACCCATCGGCTTCACCTACAACTTCTATGGCGTTTTCGGCCAGATCGTCGTGGCGCGAAGCAGAATTATTTTCGGGCAACATGCCGCCTCCATTTCCATATATGCGAATGTTGCGCGGATTGATAGAGGCGGGATTTAATCCCATTGCTGATAAATCGGAAGCTGTAATCCGGCAAATACCTGAAGCTGTAATACCTATTTTGTACCAGTTGCCTGAGGCAAGCACTGAATGTGACGCATAACCGCGTGTAGCAGATGATTTGAGCAGGTTTCCATGAGATGTGCTGAAGTTTATGGTGCAGGAAATTAATTTTTCGGGTTCACCGGTTTGAGCATTTTTCCGAAGAGGTACGAACCGTAATAATGCAAGTGGCCCTTTGCGGTTCCAGCCAAGGTTATATTGCAATGTAATATCAGCAGGTAAACTCACATTATGACATGCTGCAATTTCTGCTGTTGAAAGCGGTGCAAATACGGCTGAGTTTAAACTAGCCTTCACCGAGTCAGTGCCTGCTGCCAAAGGAAAGTTTCGGATAATCAGCGGTAATCCCTGTTCATCAGTAGCCGCTCCTTCGCAATTGAGAATAGTAACCGGCTTGCTATCTGCATAAGGATCTACAACCGGAACATGCCACCGCACCGAAATATCCAATGACTGCGCACGGGCAAAGCCGGAATTTAGAATTGAAAATGCCGTAATAAGATATAGGTGTATAAAGTGTTTCATAGATGCCCAAATACCGGCTGAATACCAACTCGAAAACCGTTTGCAAAGCACACAAAGATAGCTGTAACTAGCGTATTAAAGTAACAAACGGAGAGGGCATTCGTTATATTGCCTGCTGCCCGAAATTCAAAAAAGTGAATTCGTTTTAAAATTTGTTGTAATATTGGTGACAGAAACACAAGTATGAACAGGCAAAAGACAGCTTATTTCCTTTTGGCAGTAATATTGCTTTGTGGTAATATTTCTAATGCACAGGATGTGGCTTATTCGCAATTTTATGCGAATCCGCTATACCTCAACCCGGCACTGGCCGGCCTTAAAGTTTGTCCGCGCTTTAC
>DASVHX010000040.1:0-6987 GCA_036382355.1 Bacteroidales bacterium | reverse complement strand
CGATAAGCTGTTTTGTGCCACACCTTACAGCCTTTTCGCCTTAAACAAGGCAGATAACACCACCGAGCGGATGAACAAAATTACCGGGCTGTCGGATATGGGCATAAGCGCCATAAGCTACAGCACTGAATTTAAAACACTCCTGATCGCATATACAAACACCAATATCGATTTGATAAAAGACGGAAAGATCATCAATATCTCCGACATTAAGCGAAAGTCGATCCTTGGCAATAAAACCATAAACAAAGTGATGTTTATTGGCAAATATGCATACCTCTCTTGTGGATTCGGTATTGTGGTACTGGATGTGGAACGCGAAGAAATTCATGATACTTACTATATCGGGTCCGAAGGCAGCCGTCTCAATGTGTTGGATCTCACACTTAATCCTGTCGACAATCAATTTTATGCCGCAACTGAAAGTGGTATCTTCAGGGCTAATGCAGATGCCAACCTGGCATACTATGTTTCCTGGACAAGAGATACCGGGCTTCCAGCTCCAAATGGTAAGTATAACCTGATTACTTCTTTTGCCGGCAGGGTATATGCTAATATTACTTCAAAAACACTACCCACCTACGATAAGGATACTACACTCGTATATGCCGATGGTACCTGGAATTATTTCGATCCTACAAACCATACCAATAGAAGTTGCATGCGCGTATCGCAAGGGAAACTTATAGTTTGCGGGTATCTGTATGTAGATGCATTAGATGAACAGGGAAACAGGCTTTTCAGGATTTATAATTACAACCCGGGAACTGTAAGGCCTAACGATGCTCAGATGGATGCTTCACAGAATGTTTGGATTGCCGACAACTATGAAGGGCTTGTTAAGAATCACGATATATGGTCGAATGATAAGATCTTGCTTGATGGTCCAGCTTCTGCAAATGTTTTTGCCATGGATGTACAGGGAACTGACTTATGGGTGGCCCCGGGAGGAAGGAATGGTTCGTTTGGCAACGAATATCAGATAGGCGCATTCTATAACTTCATCGACAGTAAATGGAGCTCGTACAACTCGCTAAATACGCCATTTCTGGATTCGATACGCGATGTGCTATGTGTTGCAGTCGATCCGCGAAATCATAAACATGCTTATATCGGTACATGGGGTTATGGTTTGTTTGAATATCTTAATGGCGAATTGGTAAAGTTTTACACACCAGAGAATAGTTCCCTGCAATATTCCCTGTATCAACCCCGTTGGCTTGCAGTAGGCGGTATGAGTTACGATAGCGATAATAACCTCTGGTTTGCCAATTCCAGCGCCCCTAATATGCTTTCGGTACTCAGGAACGATAATACATGGAAATCATTCGATCTTGGCACATTGGCAAGAGCTGTGGATGTTGGTAGCCTGGCCATCGACAAGAGCGGGCAGAAATGGATGCTGCAACGCGATCATACTATGCTGGTATTTAACGACAATAACACACTGGACAAAATCTCGGACGACAAGGTGAAGCGCCTTACCCAAACGGTCGGGAATGGTGGCCTGATAGGAAATTTTATACAATGCATGGCTGTGGACCAGGATGGTGCAATGTGGATTGGATCCGATGCGGGCGTTGCAGTTTTTTACAATCCCGAAAATGTGTTTACAAATAATAATTTTGATTGTCAGAAAATACTGGTAAAGCAGGGTGAATATTACCAATACCTGCTCGAAACGGAATCCGTTACGGCCATTGCGGTTAATGGCGATAACCAGAAATGGTTCGGCACCGACCGTGCAGGTGTTTTCCTGATGTCGGCCGATGGGCAGGAGCAAATTTATCATTTTACCGAAGAAAACAGTCCGTTGCTTTCCAATGCCATCACCAGCATAGCACTCAACAGTACGGGTGATGTGTATTTTGGCACTTCCAAAGGAATTATTTCCTTTAAAGATAAAGTAAAACCTTCCGTCCCGAATAATGATTCAGCCTATGTATATCCCAATCCGGTGAGAGCCAGTTACACCGGCCCTATTGCTATAACCAACCTGGTAAAGGATTCGGACATTAAGATTACCGATATAAGTGGTACGCTAATTTTTAAAACCAAAGCCACAGGTGGACAAGCAATATGGAACGGGCAAAATTTCGACGGACGGAGAGCCAATACAGGAGTTTACCTGGTTTTTATCACAAATGAAGATGGTTCTGAAACGCTTGTTACCAAAATATTATTTTTTAACTGACGATCCACCGAAATGCCAGCGAGGAAGAATAATGCCTTTCACCCATAAGTTTTCTAAGAATATTTTGCTGATAAATGGTTGTAAACACGCGAGGCATCGTATTGCATCATCTCAATTATTCCGAGACCAGCATCATTGCGAAGATTTATACCGAGCAATTTGGTCTGCAATCATTCCTTGTGAAAGGAGTGCGGCAGAAAAAATCGCGGATGCGTATGAATCTCTTTGGGCCGCTTTCTGTGGTTGAAATAGTAATGGTGTACAAGGAGAAATCCACGCTTCATCACCTCAGGGAAATCTACAGTGCATACCCGGGGACAGGCATAGCCACCGATATGCGCCGCACCTCACTGGCAATTTTCATCAATGAATTATTATATAAATCCATACACGGGGAGGAACCTGATCCCGCCTTATTCGCTTTTATAGTCGATGCGGTTAAATACCTCGACTCCACCACCGATCGCCTGGCATTTTTTCACATGAGATTTGCACTGGAGCTCACGCAATTTCTCGGGTTTTCGCCTCACGATAATTATTCTTCTCATTACCGCTTTTTCGATTTGCAGGAAGGAGCATATATTTCAGTACCTCCTCCACATCCATACTTCCTCGACGAATCGCTGTCCGTATATTGGCATCAGTTGATCTCTCAACAAGTTACACATGAATGGCCTTCCGCACTGCGAGATACCATGTTGCTCAGGATCCTTGATTATTACCGCCTCCACTTGCCGGAGTTCAGGGAAATGAAATCGTATGCAATACTTCGGGAAGTATTGCACTGAGGACAAACACAATCAGGGATATTTCAACGAGTGCCTAAAGTTTAGTACCTTTAACTTCTGGTTATTTGCGAAATAAGTATCAAACATCGATAATTCTAAATACGACAATCATGAACAATTTTAACTTTTATAATCCCGTAAAAATCCTTTTTGGTAAAGGAAAAATTGCGGAACTGACTAAGAATATTCCGAAAAATGCCCGGATACTATTGATATACGGCGGAGGAAGCATTCGCAAAAATGGCGTGTACGACCAGGTAATATCTGCATTGAAAGGTTTTGAAGTCATTGAATTCGGCGGCATTGAGCCTAATCCAAAGTACGAAACACTGATGAAAGCTGTGAAAGTTGTGAAAGCCGAAAAAATCGATTTCTTACTCGCAGTCGGAGGGGGATCAGTATTGGATGGAACCAAATTTATCGCTGCCGCCTCATTATATGAAGGCGAATCTGCCTGGGATATAGCCGCAAAACAGATTTCTGTGAGTAAAGCTTTGCCACTTGGGGCCGTGCTGACATTGGCAGCCACAGGTTCCGAAATGAACAGCGGCGGCGTAATCACGCGTGAAGCCACGCAGGAGAAAATAGCCTTCGGATCGCCGGTGCTGTTTCCAAAATTCTCTGTACTCGACCCCCAGATTACATTCAGTTTGCCTAAGCGGCAGGTTGCTAACGGAATTGTGGATGCTTATGTGCATGTGATCGAGCAATACCTCACATATCCCATGAATTCGCCTGTGCAGGACCGTTTTGCAGAAGGTATTCTGCTCACACTTATTGAAGAAGGCCCAAAAGCTTCAGTATCGGAAACACCCGATTACGAAAACCGGGCAAACCTCATGTGGGCCGCTACCATGGCCCTCAACGGCCTGCTTTCTGCCGGTGTAAAAAGCGATTGGTCCACCCATATGATAGGTCACGAACTCACAGCTTTTCATGGCATCGACCATGCGGTTACGCTGGCTATCGTGCTTCCGGGAGTAATGAGACTTATGAAAGTCAAACGCCGCGAAAAATTATTGCAATATGCTTCCTGCATATGGAACATCAACGAGGGAAGCGATGAACAAAAAATTGAACTTGCCATTCAACGCACGGAATCATTCTTCCAGCAGGTTGGTATTGCTACCCGATTGAGCGATCATAACGTTGGGCAGGATACGATTGACCGCATTGTGGAACGATTTACACTGCGAAAAATGCGGGCCGTTGGTACCCAGCAGGATGTAAGTATTGCCGATGTAGCCGAATTACTGAAATCGCGGCTGTAATCATCGCTGATTATTTTTGCGCTATGCATGGAGACATATAGCGAAAACCGAAAAGGCGAAAATATGAAACTACATAATTACGCAATTACGCAATTACGCAATTTCCCAAACCGGAATAATCGTTATTACCTCAGTTTAGTGGTGTTTCATCCCAACTCCTTCTTATCCTGCTTCCATGCTCATCGTCGCGGGTCACATATAGCCAGGCCGCAATTTCCTGCTGAAGATCTTCAACATGCGAGATTACGCCAACTACGCGGTTTTCTCGGCGCAATGTTTTAAGCGTTTCAAATACAAGTTCAAGTGATTCACGGTCGAGGGTGCCGAAACCTTCATCGAGAAAAAAGAAATTCTGCCCACTCTGATTCAGTTGCTGGATATTATCGGCCAGCGCCAGCGCCAGGCACAGCGATGCCTGGAAAGTTTGTCCGCCCGAAAGTGTTACGAAAGGCATGGAACCAGAATTTGCAATGATAATATTCAACCTTTAATTTTAATACCTTTCATTCAAGCACTATATAAAAATTCCCAGATGGATTTATTGAGGAAATATTAATGAAATCCTAAAAACCCCATCAATAATTCTCCTCGTACAATTCAAAATAAGCCTGTGGATGCAGGCAGGCCGGGCAAGTCTCCAATGCTTTTTCGCCTTCATGTACATATCCGCAGTTTGTGCATACCCATTTGACTTTCCCTCCTTTTTTGAATACGGTTCCGTCTTCAATGTTTTTCAGCAGTTTCATATACCTTTTTTCGTGCTCGGCCTCTACTTTGGAGATCATTTTAAAGGCTGCAGCAACTTGTGGGAATCCTTCTTTCTGGGCTATTTCTGCAAATCCGGGATAAAGGAGTGACCACTCTTCTTTTTCGCCCATTGCAGCTGCTCTTAGGTTCTCGGCAGTTATTCCGATTTTGCCGGCAGGGTAGGTTGCAGTAATTTCCGCTTCACCGCCTTCAAGAAATTTGAAAAAACGTTTGGAATGTTGTTTTTCCTGATCCGCCGTTTTCTGAAAAATGTTTGAGATTTGTTTATAGCCTTCTTCTAAAGCCACTTTCGAGAAAAATTCATAACGATTACGGGCCTGCGATTCGCCTGCAAATGCTTTCAGCAGGTTTTGTTCGGTTTGTGTTCCTTTTAAACTTTTTTCCATCTTTTTGATTATTAAAGGTTAGAATTATGTTGTGAACAATTATGATATCCTGATATAATCTGCCTTTTCAGCGCCGCAAACAGGACAGGTCCAATCGTCGGGAATATCTTCGAAACGGGTGCCGGGAGCAATGCCCGAATCCGGATCGCCTTCTAAGGGGTCGTATATGTGCCCGCAAACCGTGCATTCATATTTATCATATTTTTCAGTTACCGGGTCCTTGGGTTGTTTCTTCAACTTTTCCGGATCAATATAGGTAGGTGCATTTTTAGGTGCTTTTCCTTTGCGTAATTCCTGGTAATTGGCATAAGTAAGTGGTTTGCCTGTAGTGTTCAACAAATCACCGTCAGTTACTTTTCCCACAAATAACAAGTGCGTGCCAACATCTAATGTTTGAACCACTTCGCATTCAAACCAGGCCAATTGACCGTCCAGAAGAATGGGTGCGCCTGTCGTGCCAATTTTGTAGTTATAACCTTCAAATTTATCGACATCTTTCCCCGACTTATAACCGAAAGTGCTGATGATATCCGCCCTAACATCGTCTGAAAGTGCTGAAATAGCGAAAACTTTATTTCTACTGATCATTTCGGCTGTGTAGTTATTCTTATTGCAGGCTATGGCAAACTGAGCAGGTTCAGCTGATACCTGGAACACTGTATTGGAGATATATCCGTTAAGTTTTTTGCCTTCTGCCGCACTTACAATATACAGTCCGTAAGTAATCTTGAAATAGGCTTCTATATTCATGTGGGAATGTTTTTGAGGAATTATCCGACGAGATTATTTTATTAAAAATTGATGATTGAAATACTTTGGGAAACTAATTTGGAAGAATCTCATTTGCTTTCTTACTTTTTGAGCCAAGGTTAAAGGTAGATAAAACATACCCAACTTCAACCATTTCAATAACCTGATTGACGGAGAAATTACCAAATCTTTCTAATTAAAAATAATTCTTTATAAGCACCATCGAAGCCTGCATAAATCAAATTCCTCGTCAGGTAAGTTAAATACAAATTTGTCGTCAGAGGAAGGCTTTCAGGAGTTAAAATCAAACAGCAATGATATTTTTAGGTTTTTATTAATGAAATCCAAACCCATTCGTCTTGAGTATATATCCAACATAAACTCAAAACCAAAAGACCATGAAAACTTTATTTTTTTCCTGCCTGATAAGCCTGTTTTCTGTAATCGGTTGTTCAGCGCAAAACCATTCATTCGACAAGTTCTTTGACCGTTATGCCGATAAAGACGGTTTCCTTACCTTGAAGTTCTCAAATCTTCCACACGATATGCTCAATGATGGGCAAACGGATCCTGATTTTAGAATATCTTCGCTAAGGATACTTACAGTTCAGGATGATAAACTTAATACAAGATTGAATTTTTTTAACGAAATTGTACCCCAGATCAACCGCGCGGGTTACGAAGAACTAATGACCATTAAGAAAAAAGGTGAGAAGGCGATCCTATTGTGTAAAAAGGACAAGAAGCGTATTACGGAAGTACTTTTTGTTTCTGGTGGAGATAAGAATGTAATGGTGGAGATAACCGGAAGTATGTCGCTGACACAAGCA
>DASVHX010000039.1:0-2417 GCA_036382355.1 Bacteroidales bacterium | reverse complement strand
CGCCGATGGCTTTTAAATAGGTATTGATCACATCTGCTGCCGACATTCCCTGTGGCACAGGTTTAAGCGGTGCCCCTGTAAATGTATTGTTGGAAGGATTAATATCGGGGTAATCATGATCATGATCAATGGTAATCTTTTTTATTTTTGCGGTTGAAGGATATTGGAACGTCCATTTGCCACCCCGCTGCCATATTTCCACCGGCAGGGTCAGGGAGTCTGTTTTACCATTATCCTGTTCAATAAGCAACGGTACCGGTAACACCATTTGCCCGTTATTTACCAAAGTAATTAATGCTCCTTTTGTTGGGTCATTATCAACATACTTTATAGCGGTAACGCCCTGGTCTAGTTTTGAATTGGTTAAAAACCATCCGCGCCAGAAATAAGACAGGTCTTCACCACTCACATTTTCCATGGTTCTGAAAAAATCCCATGGTGTAGGATGTTTAAAAGCCCAGCGGTCAACATATATCCTGAAGGCAGAATCAAAGCGCTCTTCTCCAAGAATATGGTATCGCAGAATATCAAGACCGGCGGCTGGTTTAGTATAGGCAGCAATGCCTAAAAAATTTTGCTGCATTACATCCGGTATAGTCATAATATCATCAGCATTTTTGTTAAACATATAGGGAGCTATTTTCTGCAGGTCACTTTTTTTGTTAAACTCTCCATGGTTAAAAACTTTTGTATCCACACCATTAATGAACGAATTAAATCCTTCATCCATCCATGGATATTTACGCTCATTGGAACCAACGATCATCGGGAACCAGTTGTGGCCAAACTCGTGGTTGGCTTCCGCCCATACACCCCCGGCTTTTTCTTTCCAGTAACCGAAAACAATACCGGGATATTCCATTCCGGCTGTTCCACCTGCTACGCTAGTTGCAGAAGGATAGGTAAATCCAAACCATTCTTTGGAATACAATTCGATTGCGCCCTTTACAAACTCAGTTGACCTTTTCCATGCGCTGTCTGTTGCACTTTCAACAGGATAAACAGATTGTGCGAGGGCTTTTTTGCCGCCAGGTAAATTAATGCGTGCGGCATCCCATACAAATGCTTTGGATGCAGCCCATGCTACATCACGGGTAATATTACATACGAAATGCCAGGTAAGTGTTGATTTAGCAGGATGAAAGGATGTACCGCTTAATTCATCTGCGCCAATAATAGTAACTGTTTTATCGCTGTTCTTTGCCTGGTTAAGGCGTTTGATAACGGTTGATGTTAATACCTCAGATGGGTTTTGCAACTGGCCGGAACCTACTACAATCAGGTTGGCTGGGGCGGTTATGGTATAATCAATATTTCCATATTCAAGATAGAATTCACCGGCACCCAAATAGGGTAAAGTATTCCATCCTTCTACATCATCATACACACACATGCGGGGATACCATTGTGCTATTTCATATATCCATCCATTTTTTGTATCCAGTCTTCCCATACGATTTGTTCCGTGTTGTGGCACCGAAAACGAATAGTTGATTTTTAATTGTAGCATTCCTGACTTTCCGGGTAATGGTTTGGGTAGCCATACCTGCATACGCGTATCAGAAACCTTGTATTTTGCTTTGGTATTGACGCCGTTCATTACAACATCAACTGAATTTAATTCGTCTCCCTTTGTAAATGCCCTGCGGCCGCCTGAAACCAGTGTTGTGGCTTGTGCCCGGCTATCTTCCCTGTAAATATTCTGATCAAGTTGCAGCCATAAAAAATTCAAAGCGTCCGGGCTGTTATTTTTATAAGTGATCACTACAGAACCTTTGACCAAATGTTCCGCTGTATCCAGTGAAGCTACAATTTTATAATCAGCTCTGTTTTGCCAATAAGCGGGGCCCGGTTGTCCGCTGGCGCTTCGGTATGCATTACCATTGGATGGGTAAAAGAGCGGGTCAAAAGCCAAATGCTGATCATAATGGGATGCACTGTCTGTTTGTGAATAAACAGTACTGCCAGCCATCATCAATAAAAACAGTACAAGAGATAAATTTTTCATATTTAAATTTTAAATGGCCGAAGTTATAGAATTTCAACTTTAATTGATCTTGATTTACATAAGAGGCAACCAGGGAAATAAAATGCATTCGTTATCATGTGCAACCATATTCATTTAATCAGGCAACTTCTGGTTAAAATATTTATAAGCTAAATCTATTTATTTTTATAGATTAGAAAAATGAAGCAGGGACTAGTTTTGGAATGATGACACATTTTTCAGTAAGCTAAGTTTGGATATATAAAATGTTGCCGGTGGCGCTTGCCCGGCAATTATCAGCAATGGAAAAATTGCTTGCCAAAAGTGAATTCGGTTCGGATAAGTATGAAGATATACTCTTAACTAAAAGAAATATAAATTGGGTTGATCAACTAAAAAGTATCATGCAAAAAGAAAGCGTTTTTGTTGC
>DASVHX010000038.1:0-9563 GCA_036382355.1 Bacteroidales bacterium | reverse complement strand
AGGTCGCCGGTATAGAGCCAACCGTTTTTTACTGTATTTTTTGTGGCAGTTTCATTATTCCAATAGCCTTTCATCACATTATCACCTTTCACTACAATTTCGCCTTTTTCGCCCTGTGGCAATGGTTCTCCTTTATCGTTGCATATGTTTAGTTGCAAGTTATCCACGAGTTTTCCGGACGATCCGAGTTTATGATGCGATTTGGAGTTGGACGATATGATGGGAGATGCTTCCGTAAGGCCATAGCCCTGAAACATTGGAATGCCTAAAGCGTAGAAGAATTTTTGAAATTCGATGTCGAGCAAGGCACCGCCTCCCAGGAAAAAATCGAGCCTGCTACCGAATACTTCCCTCACTTTGCTAAAAATAAGCTTATCGCAGATGGCAAGAAACGGCTTGTAAAGTATTGTAATACCTTGTCCTTTATTCCAACCTATTCCATTGTATTTGTATGCTATCTTCAAGGCAAAATGGAACAATGCTTCTGCGAATCTTCCTTTTGAACGCACTTCACTTTCAATCTTTTTTTTGAAATTGCCGGCCATTGCCGGAACTGTAAACAGAATCTGAGGGCGCACAACTTTCATGTTTTTTGGAATATTTCTCAGCGTTTCCATCGAAGTAGCAGCCTGCTGAATGGAAGCGATGGAGGCTCCTTTGCCCATAAAACAATAAATGCCTGCAGTATGCGTAAATGCATGATCCCACGACAAGCTAAGCAACGTGCAATAATCCTCTCTCAGATCCATGAGGGAATAGGCCTGCTGAATATTGCACACATAATTTCGATGCGTAAGCACAACACCTTTTGGGTCAGCAGTGGTGCCGGAAGTATAGCAAATATTGGCTTCATCATCAGGTAGCACCCACTGCCATGCGTTTTCGAATGTTTGTCTTTGTGAAGCAAGATAGGTGTCGCCAGCCTGTAATACCTGGTTATAAGATAATTCTCCCGGGTTTTTCACATCAGCTTCATCCAGGATGATCAAACGCTGAAGCAAAGGCAATGAATTTTTAATGGCCCTGATCTTCTCGGCTTGCCTTCCGCTTACTATAGCCATGCTTGAACCAGAATGATCAAGTCTGAAACGGATCTCTTCAGGTTCGCTGAGCCTTGTTGAAAGCGGAACATTAATTGCGCCTGTATAGAAAATTCCCAGTTCGCTTATTACCCAGGCATTGCAGCCTTCGGACATCAGGCAAATGCGATCACCCTTTTTAATGCCTAGCGACAGCAACCCGGCTGCAAACCGATGAACCAGTTCACGAGTTTCATGATAAGTTATGCCTTTATAACGATCTCCTTTGTTTTCCCACAGGTAAATATTTCCGGAGAATCTGTCGACACACTGCTCAAAGAAGTGGGGGAGGGTTTGCATGGTAAGTGATATGCTTAGTTAAATTGCATCATTATTCACCTTTGTTTTGATTTTGCAGTAAATCCAGTTAATGAATAAAGAATTGCACATTCTGCTTGTTTTCCAAAAACAAGTTCAACTTTCTCAGGTTAATTTTAAAAAATATATTTGCTATAAAAGTAATGCCTTTTAATCAATGATAAACTTGTAAATTAGCTTTAAAGCGCAATAGGTATAGGGAGAATAGTGCATATGTGTCCAGGTTTAATAAACGATTGTTATGTAAATATTCCGGTTAAAATACCCGGTTATATTGTAATGGGTTGTTGCAAACGAAAAAGTCGCCGCTTTTATGTGTAATTTTGCCGCCCCTTAGCCCTGAGAAACAAGAAATATAATTAGTAAAATAAACAATATTAGATGATTACAGTTTCAGATTTAGTGATGCAGTTTGGTAAACGGATTTTGTTTCAGGATGTAAACATGAAGTTTTCCAATGGCAATTGTTACGGCATTATTGGTGCGAATGGCGCCGGGAAATCCACTTTTTTAAAAATTCTCACAGGTGAACTTGATTCTACACGCGGTACAGTATTTTTAGGCCCTGGCGAACGGCTCTCCGTGCTGAAGCAAGATCACTCCGAATTTGACGAATTTACAGTGCTGAATACAGTACTGATGGGTTACGAAACACTCTGGAGAATCATGCACGAAAAAGATGCACTTTATGCCAAGCCTGATTTTACGGATGAAGATGGCGTTCTTGTGTCGGAACTTGAAGAGAAATTTGCCACTATGAATGGCTGGAACATGGAAAGTGATGCCGCTAATCTCCTCAGCGGATTAGGCGTTCCGGAAGAATATCATCATAAGTTGATGAAGGATATGAACGGTAAAGATAAAGTGAAAGTGCTCCTGGCACAGGCGCTGTTTGGCAAGCCCGACAATCTATTGCTGGATGAACCTACTAACGACCTCGACCTGGAAACTGTTGCCTGGCTCGAAAATTACCTGGTTAATTTCGAAAACACCATACTTGTGGTTTCCCACGACCGCCATTTCCTGGATGCAATTTCTACCCATATCGTGGATATCGACCACGACCGCATGCAACTGATCACTGGTAATTATAGCTTTTGGTACCAATCGAGTCAATTGGCTTTATCGCAGATGCAAAACCAGAATAAGAAACTGGAGGATCGCCGGAAAGAACTTCAGGAGTTTATTGCTCGATTCAGCGCCAACGCATCAAAATCAAAACAGGCTACCAGCCGTAAAAAAGTACTCGAGAAACTGAATGTGGAAGAGATTCTGCCTTCTACACGGAAATATCCCGGAATCATATTTACACCAGAGCGTGAACCAGGCAACAATATCCTTGAAGTGAAAGGACTTGGCAAAACTGTGGACGGAAAAGTACTCTTCAAAAAAGTTGATTTTACAGTGGATAAGGACGATAAGATAGTTTTTCTTTCCCGCGATTCGCGTGCCATGACAGCATTATTTAATATCATTACCGGGAACGATATGGCTGATAAAGGTACTTTTGAATGGGGCGTCACCATTACTACCGCTTATCTTCCGCTGGAGAATGCGGGTTTCTTTGAAGAGGAGATGAAACTTATCGACTGGCTGGCGCAATTTTCCTCGGATACACATGTGAATTTCCTGCGCGGCTATTTGGGCAAAATGCTTTTCTCGGGAGAAGAAGTCAATAAAAAAACAACAGTGCTCTCAGGAGGTGAAAGAATTCGGTGCATGATATCGCGCATGATGCTCCGCAATGCCAACGTTATGGTGCTCGATAGTCCCACCAACCACCTCGACCTCGAGTCCATTCAGGCATTTAACAATACGCTTTCCGGATTCAAGGGCAATATCCTCATGTCGTCGCACGACCACGAATTTATCGAAACAGTGTGCAACCGGGTAATCGAACTCACACCTCACGGTATCATCGACAAAAGGATGGATTATGACGAATACATCAATAGTGATAAATTGCAGGAGCAAAGGAATAAAATGTATCATGTATAAGTGCCTAAAGTACTTAGAGTGCCCAGAGTGACTAGAGTACCTGGAGTGTAAAAATATCTGAGGTTTTTACTACAAAAGGGCGTTAATAAGTACTTTAGGCACTCCAAACTCAGGGCACTTTTTATTACTTTAGGCACTTTTTTTATGAATACTTCCGATTTATTGCAAAAAGCCCTCCAGCAGCAATTCCTCAGTCTTGAGGAAGGCGTTTTTCTATTTCAACATGCACCTACTGCCGAACTTATGTTCGCTGCAAACACTTTGCGGCAGAAGCTCCATCCCGGCAAAGACGTAACCTGGCTTATCGACCGCAACGTTAATATTACCAATGTATGTGTTTCGGCATGCAAATTCTGCAACTATTACCGCGGCATAAACCACAGCGAAGCTTACATAACGACATCAGAACAATACCGGCAGAAAATAGACGAACTATTTGCCTTGGGTGGCGACCAATTGCTGTTGCAGGGCGGATTGCACCCAAAGCTTGGATTGAAATTCTACTGCGATCTTTTCCGGGAGCTAAAGTCTCTTTATCCTTTGTTGAAGCTGCATGCACTCGGTCCTGCCGAGATTGTGCATATTGCACGCCTCGAAGGAATAAGTTACCGCGATACTTTAACTGAACTCATAGCTGCCGGCCTCGACAGCCTGCCCGGGGCTGGAGCCGAAATACTGGTGGACCGTGTAAGGCATGCCATTTCAAAAAACAAATGCACCGCCGGTGAATGGCTGGACGTGATGCGCGAAGCGCACAAGCTTGGCCTTGCCACATCGGCAACAATGATGTTCGGCCATATCGAAACTATTGAAGAGCGCGTGGCTCATCTTGTGGCGGTGCGGCAGGTGCAGGATGAAAAGCCCGAAGATGCCTATGGTTTTGTTTCATTCATTCCATGGCCATTCCAGGATGAGAATACAGTGCTGAAGCGGCGCGAAGGTATTACCAACCATGTATCAGCCGAAGAGTACATCCGTATGATTGCCCTTGCCCGGGTGATGTTGCCCAACATTCCCAACATACAGGCTTCCTGGCTTACCGTAGGGTTCGCAACAGCGCAATTATGCCTGCATGGCGGCGCAAACGATTTCGGATCTATCATGATTGAGGAAAATGTGGTGTCGGTTGCCGGAGCCGTTTATTCGACTGATGAATCTGGCATCCGGAAAGCTATCCTTGAAGCCGGTTTCCAGCCTCGCCGCAGGAATCAGAAATTTGAATTTCAGGATTAGGAAAATCGAAGTGCCTAAAGTTTGGAGTTTGGAGTGCCTTAATTACTTGCAGAAAAACCTGAATTCTACAGAGAAACAAAGCATTATTATCCAGTCTCTTCTAAAATCTTAAGGAATATTTTTAATGAATTGTTTCGGCCAGCTCCTGCAGGATAATGCGCGTAGCTCCGGCACGCGCCTTCACATAATCGCTGGCTTGTTGCGCAGCTGTTGCATAAGTATCGCTGTCGTTAATCAAGAGTTCTACAACAGAAAGCAATTCCTTTTCGTTTTTTATGCTGAATGCTGCGCCGAGTTCCAACAGTTCGCGAGCTTCCGGGAATTTGGAATGAATTGGGCCAAAAATAACAGGTTTGCCAAAGGTGGCAGCTTCCAGCGTGTTGTGGATGCCTGTCCCAAATCCCCCGCCAATATAGGCTATCGTAGCATAACGGTATAAAGCCGATAACATCCCGATACTATCGATTATCAGCACTTTGAAACCTGTGATGTTAGTTTCGGTGGAAGTTGAATAGCGGATAGCGCTGTCACCTGCTCTTGCCATTAAGGCATTTATGCGGGCAGGGTGGGTTTCATGAGGTGCAATGATTAGTTTAATATGTAATTCTGGTTTCTGAATAAGGCTGAAAATCAATTCCTCATCTGCAGGCCAGGTACTTCCTGCTACAAGCACATAATTGCCTGCAGTAAATGATTCTACCAGTGGGAAACGCTGGGCATGGGCAGCTATATCCATTACCCGGTCGAAACGTGTATCACCGCTCACTGTTACATGATTTATTCCAATGAAACTCAGCAACTCAAGGGACGATTCATTTTGCACGAAAAGATGCGTAAGATGTTCAAGCGCTGTTCGCGACCAATCGCCATACCATTTAAAGAAGTGCTGATCGGGCCTGAAGTTGGCCGAAATTACGAATGTAGGAATGCCAGCTTCCCTGAGTTGATGGAGATAATTAAACCAAAACTCATATTTCACGAAGATAGCTACCCGCGGATTAACAAGTGCCAAAAACTTACGCACCTGCCTGCTCACATCGGCCGGCATGTAAAAGATAAAATCGGCGCCGAGGTATGCTTTGCGCACCTCGTAGCCCGATGGACTGAAAAATGTGAGAAAAATCTTATGGTTGGGAAATTTTTGGCGATAAGCTTCAATAACCGGACGGCCTTGCTCAAATTCGCCCAGGGAAGCACAATGAAACCATGCGATAGGTTGTTTGTAAGGATCAACCCGTGCATCTTCCAGGGCCTCCTTAATCCGTTCGAAAATATTCTTGCGCCCCTTCACCCACAACCATGCCTTAGGCTTGAATAAGGCTGCCAGCCTTATCATCATTACATAAAACCTAATCGCGAAGTCGTATATCAAATCCATCAAACGAATTGATTTGGTGAGGAAACCAGTCGGAGCAAATAGCTGTGTAGCCTATTAACGTTAGCAAAGATACGAATATTCCATGCTCAGGAATGAAAAGTCTCCAGCTTTTTGATTACCGTCATTTATCGCTACCTTTGTTATCGCATTTTTAATTAGTATAAAAGCATATTCTTTTAATGAACTTCAATACAGTAATGCATGAAAAAAATTAATATGGTTGACCTTAAAGGTCAGTATGAAAACATAAAGCCGGAAATAGACAAAGCAATTGCCGACGTAATTAATGCTACTGCATTCATCAATGGTCCGGCCGTGAAGGAATTTCAGGAGAATCTTGAAAAATGCCTGGGCGCGAAGCACGTAATTCCATGCGCCAACGGCACCGATGCATTGCAGGTGAGTATGATGGCTCTCGGGCTGAAACCCGGCGACGAAGTTATAACCACCGATTTTACTTTTATTGCCACTGCCGAAGTTATTGCATTGCTTGGTCTCACTCCGGTGTTGGTTGATGTGGATCCCGATACATTTAATATTGATATTGCAGCCGTGGAGCGCGCCATCACGCCTAAAACCAAAGCTATTGTCCCGGTTCATCTTTTTGGGCAATGTGCCGATATGGATGCCTTGATGGAATTGGCCCGCCTTCATGATCTTTTCATTATTGAAGATGCCTGCCAGGCTATTGGAGCTGATTATATTTTTGCTGACGGCACCCGCCGCAAAGCTGGCACGATTGGTCAAATAGGATGCACATCATTTTTTCCTTCTAAAAACCTGGGTTGCTATGGCGACGGAGGAGCGATATTTACCAATGACGATGAACTGGCCCACCAGATTCGCGTTGTCGTTAACCATGGCATGACAGTAAGGTATTATCATGATTATATTGGTGTGAACAGCCGCCTCGACAGCATACAGGCTGCTATCCTGAATGTGAAACTCCGCAGGCTCGACCAATATGCTGCTGCGCGAAACTTTGCTGCAAGATATTACGATAAAGCTTTCGCAGGCAACCCTAAACTCCAGGTTCCGGCTAAGTTCCCAAAATCCACACACGTTTTTCACCAGTACACCTTGGTAACCAAAGATATCGACCGTGCAAAATTGATCGAATTCCTTGCTTCACGTAATATTCCGGCCATGATATATTACCCTGTACCATTACATATGCAAAAAGCGTATCTCGATCCGCGTTATCGTGAAGGCGATTTTCCGGTAACGGAAGCATTGTGCCAATCTGTTGTTTCATTGCCGATGCATACAGAATTGAGTGAAGAACAACTTCAGCATATTACATCCAATGTACTAGAATTTGTAAACCAGTCGTAATGATGGAACAGGATTATTTTGCGCACGAAACCGCTGTTATCGACGAAGGTTCCTTTATCGGAAAAGGCACGCACATCTGGCATTTCTCGCATGTTATGGCCGGATGCCGTATTGGTAAAAACTGTAACCTGGGACAGAATGTAGTAGTTTCGCCCGATGTGGTGCTGGGTAATAATGTAAAGGTGCAAAACAACGTGTCCATCTACACCGGTGTAATATGTGAGGATGATGTGTTTCTTGGGCCGTCCATGGTATTTACCAATGTAACCAATCCACGCAGCGCCATTAACCGCCGAGGACAATATGCTGCTACGCTTGTGAAAAAGGGTGCCACCATTGGAGCTAACGCTACGGTAATATGTGGCCATAACATTGGCGAGTATGCTTTAATAGGTGCCGGCGCCGTTATCACTAAAGATATTGCGCCTTATGCGCTGGTGGTTGGGAATCCTTCACGGCAAATTGGCTGGGTGAGCGAATATGGTCATCGGCTTAGTTTTGACAGCGACGGGTTGGCAATTTGCCCGGAGAGTGAGCAAAAGTATCGTTTAGTCGACGGAAAAGTCAACAGGATTTAACTTTGTATTTTTTATTAATATGCTGATTTCATCTTATAAATCAAATATGAAAATAGTAGTCACAGGCGGCACAGGATTTATCGGATCGCATACTGTAGTAGAACTGCAACTGGCAGGTTATGAAGTTGAGATTATCGATGACCTTTCCAACTCCTATGCAGAGGTGGTGGGGAAGATCGAACAAATTACCGGTATCAGGCCGGGATTTTCGGAGTTTGATATTTGCGATAACGCTAAATTGCAACAGTTTTTCGCCAATCACCCGGGAATAGCTGGAATTATTCATTTTGCCGCTTCCAAAGCTGTAGGCGAATCGGTAAAGCAACCGCTTAAATATTACTATAACAACCTGGTTTCGCTCATGAACCTGCTCACCTGCATGCTGGAGAATGGCATCAGCAATATGGTGTTTTCTTCCTCTTGCACGGTTTATGGCCAACCCGATAAGTTGCCAGTTAACGAAAGTGCCCCGCTGAAACCGGCTTTTTCACCATATGGAAATACCAAGCAGATAGCCGAAGAAATTCTGACGGATACCATTGCTGCCAATAAAAGATTAAAAGCTATCGCTTTACGCTATTTTAATCCGATTGGAGCTCATCCTTCTGCACTTATTGGTGAATTGCCGATAGGTATACCCAGCAATCTTGTTCCTTTTATAACGCAAACGGCTATCGGAAAGCGCGAATCCCTAAGGGTTTTCGGAGATGATTATCCGACTCCCGACGGTACCGCCATAAGGGATTACATCCATGTTGTCGATCTTGCAAAAGCCCATGTAGTGGCTATAGGAAGACTGCTGGAGAATAAAGGCAAGCGCAATTTTGAGATTTTCAACTTGGGTACAGGTCTTGGATATTCAGTGATGCAAGTCATTAAATCGTTCGAAAAAGTAACAGGCCTAAAACTGAATTACCACATCTGTCCCCGGCGGGAAGGTGATATTATAGAAGTATGGGCCGATACCAATTATGCTAATGAGGAACTCGGTTGGAAAGCCACCAAAGATATTGACGAAATGATAACCTCGGCCTGGAAATGGGAACTGGCACTGAAACAGCAAGGTGAATCCCGCGGATAAACCGAAAATGAATTTGTAACCCTAAATTTGGATTCATGAAGACTATTCTGATCACCGGAGGGGCCGGTTTTATTGGCTCGCATGTAGTGCGGTTGTTTGTGAAAAAATATCCTGATAGTCGCATTGTTAACCTCGATAAACTCACTTATGCCGGCAATCTGGCTAACCTTCGCGATGTCGAGGATTTTCCGAATTACGAATTCGTGAAGGGCGACGTTGTGGATGAGGATTTCGTTATGCACTTGTTCGATATTTTCCGTTTCGATGGAGTAATACACCTGGCTGCCGAGTCGCATGTGGACCGCTCCATCGCCAATCCGAAAGAATTTATTCTCACCAATATTGTTGGGACACTCAATCTGCTGAATGCAGCCCGCTCTATCTGGAAGGATGATATAAACGAAAAAAGGTTCTACCACATCTCTACCGATGAGGTATATGGTTCGCTTGGTAGCAAAGGGCTGTTCACGGAAACTACCGCTTACGATCCGCGCAGTCCTTATTCCGCTTCCAAAGCCAGCAGCGACCACCTGGTAAGAGCCTATTTTCATACATTCGGGTTG
>DASVHX010000037.1:0-4909 GCA_036382355.1 Bacteroidales bacterium | reverse complement strand
AATCCTAATCAAAACATAGAAAAGAATAAACTGATTTTCAAGACACAATGTCAAACTTCCTTACTCCTTACTCCTTACTTCCTACTCCCTACTCACTACTCCCTACTCCTGAATTTCCTAAAATAAAAAAAGCCACCGTATCAAGGTGACTTTTAGTTGTGGGAGTTACTGTATTCGAACCAGTGACCCTCTGCTTGTAAGGCAGATGCTCTGAACCAGCTGAGCTAAACTCCCAAAACGGCTGCAAATGTATAACTATTCAGAACATAAACAAAGAGGTTCCTGATAATTTTAATAATACAGGAATCAGCCAATCGTCCAACTTGCTTCATTTGGCTGGTACACTGATTAACCGTATATTCGTAACACTAATATTCCACCGCCCAACGATTGAAAGCAGTTTCACCTTATACCCGAATTCTAATTTTTATCGCGCTCGTGGCGATATCTGCCTGCAACCCCGCCCACAAGATAGCGCGACGCGGCGGGTACATGCTAAATAAAATTAGCATAAAAACGGACACCAGGGATCTTCCTCCCGATGAACTATCGGCATACCTTCTGCAAAAACCTTCACCTGCATTTTTAGGGGTATTTCATATCAGTACAAGTATTTATGAAATGGCCGGCAAGGGGAAAGAAACCGGTTTTAAACGTTGGGTTAAAAGAAGTTTTGGCGACAAGCTTGTATTGTTCGATTCTGTCCAGATGAAAGCTTCCAGGACGCCAATGATGATCTACATGAACAATAAAGGATATTTTGAACCTGTGATCTCCGATACAGTATTACGGCGTGGCTCGAAGGTGAATATTATCTACCGTGTAAAAGCAGGGCGTCCTTATACAATCCGCAATATTACATACGAAATCAAGGACACGCTACTTGGTTCATTCTTTCTCGAAAATAAAGAAGCTTCCCTTATAAAGGAAAGAATACGCTATGATTCATATTTGCTCGACAAGGAACGCGACCGCATAACGCTGGACCTGAAAAACAACGGATATTTTTCCTTTTCCAAAGATTATATCCGCTTCAAGGCTGACAGCGCGCTGAACAACCATCAAATGGACGTTAAAATGGTTATTAATAATGTCCGGGTGAATGCTGCCGGCACAAAAGATTCGATCGCAGAAATAAACCACCCTCGTTATATCATAAATAATATTTATATACACCCTGATATTATCACTACAGCGCAGGATACTTCCCGGCAGGATACACTCGAAGTCAAATACCATTTTGACAGAGGCGATACTACCTTAAACCGATGCTACCTGGTGTACCGTAATAAACTACGGATAAAACCTTCCGCATTGACCCAGGCCCTTTTTCTGCGAAACGGACAGGTCTATCGCCTTAATGATCATAATCTTACTTACAAGCGGTTGACCAACCTCCCCATCAATCGTTTTGTAAACATCTCTTATGATCTGCCGGATGCCGGACAAATGAAAACCGGAGGGAAATCATTGCTCAATAGCACCATCCGCATAACAAGGGCACCTGTAAATGTAATCAGCGTTGATGCTGAAGGTACGATTAGCTCTGGCTACCTGGGGCTGGGCAGTAGTGTGACCTATAATAACCGGAATATTTTCCGCGGTGGCGAGACATTTAGTATTAAGGTCAAAGGCCTTATGCAGAACCAGCCTTCGCTGGATAATTCCACAGTGAAAAAATTCCTGTTTTTTAACACCTATGAAACAGGAACCGAAGTTGGGTTGGATTTTCCCCGCCTGCTCATACCTTTTCCAATAAAACGTGTTGATTTATATACGCGTCCAAAAACAGCCATCAGCGTTGGTTATAACTTTCAGCAGGAGCCTTCTTATAAGCGCTATATCTTCAATGCATCATTTGGATATGAATGGAGTAAAAATGAGCAAAATCGGTTCATTTTTTCCCCGCTGGTGATAAATTCGGTCAGCATTTTTAAGGACTCAATCTTTACGGCTAAACTAGATTCTATTAATGACTCGCGACTAACCAGCCAATATACCAACCACTTAATATCGGCCATGAGGTTCAGTTATATCTTCAATACCCAGAAACTTAGCCTGGACAAAAACTTCATCTTTATCCGCTGGAACCTGGAACCTGCGGGGAATCTTATGTATCTCTTCTATAAAGGTTTCGGTGGGCCTATGAATACTGAAGGGCAGCATACATTTATAGGAATTCCATTCGCCCAGTATATACGAACAGATATTGATTTCCGAAAAAACTTCGCGCTTGCCAACGATCAAAACCTTGTTTTCCGCACATTGCTTGGTATTGGAATACCTTATGGCAACTCCACGGCGCTTCCATTCGAGAAAGGATTTTATGCCGGTGGCTCCAATGATATGCGCGGCTGGGCTATCCGCTCTTTAGGTCCGGGCACTTACCAGACTGTAACTTCCAATTATAACAATGTTGGTGATTTAATTATTGAAGGAAACCTGGAGTACCGTTTTACGGTGTACGGATCCTTGCTGGGTGCATTATTTACAGATGCAGGTAATGTCTGGCTTCTCCATGAAAATGCTGTCTTCCCGGGTGGCGAATTCAGGTCATCCCAGTTTCTTAAGCAAATTGGTATAGATGCAGGTCTCGGTTTTCGTTGGGATTTTGGTTTTTTTATCTTCCGGATCGACGGAGCGCTTAAAGTGAAAAACCCAGCTAAACCCAGTAATCAAAACTGGACTGACTTCACCAAATTGCATCTTTCTGACGTTATATGGAATTTTGGTATTGGCTACCCATTCTGAAAAGAAGCTATCTCATAAGTTGATTTAGACTTTGACACTGGTCATGATCCTGTTTGTTAAGAAAAGCAGCCATTCAAGGCAAAATACAATTCATTTCCAATCATGACAGCAGATGAATTCCAGAAAGCAATAGGTAGCCATTTCCCCTATGCGCCAACAAAAGGGCAGGCGGAACTCTTGGGCTTGTTAACAGGCTTTATTGGAAGCCCTGGGAAGGAGCGGCCTGTCTTTATACTTAAAGGATATGCAGGCACCGGTAAAACTACTATCGTGAGCGCCCTTGTAAAAACATTGCCGCTTGTGAAGATGGAAAGTATATTGCTCGCTCCTACCGGCCGGGCTGCAAAAGTACTGGCAGCTTATTCCGAAACCCACGCTTATACCATTCACAAAAAAATATACATTCCACGCACAGCCACGGATGGAAGCCTGACGTTGCGTTTACTTCCCAACAAGCACCGTAACGCCCTTTTTATTGTGGATGAGGCTTCTATGATCCCAGGCCAGTCGGGACAGCGCGATATGAGCCTTTTCGGATCGCGAAACCTGCTCGACGATTTGATCGGATATGTATTCGAAGGCTATAACTGCCGGTTATTGCTCATTGGCGATACCGCGCAACTCCCTCCTGTTGGTTCGGCATTAAGCCCGGCCCTCGATACAGCTTATCTTTCGCAGGCATATCACCTGCACATAAATAGTTATGAGCTTACAGAAGTTGTCCGGCAGTCGCTGCAATCGGGGATATTGGCAAATGCAACAGCTATTCGCGGTAAAATAACTGCAAAAGATACGCTGTTCCCATTTTTCGGAACAAACCACCAACCCGATGTAAAGCTTGCAGAAGGCGCTGACATGGAGGATCTGCTGAATACAGCCTATTCCCGTTATGGAGCCAAAAATGTTGTTGTGATTACCCGCTCGAATAAACGTGCCAATATCTATAACCGGGAAATACGCAACCGCATCCTTTACCGCGAGGGCGAACTGGCTTCGGGAGATCACCTGATGGTTGTCCGCAACAATTATTTCTGGCTTTCGCCCGATTCCAAAGCCGGATTTGTTGCCAATGGCGATATTGTGGAAGTGAAACGGATCAGGAAGGAAGATACGCTTTATGGTTTCCGCTTTGCTGACGTTACGCTGCGCATGATCGACTATCCCGATGAACCCGAGATGGACGCACGTTTGCTCCTCGATACATTAAGCACTGAAACACCAGCACTTTCGCAGGAAGAAAATCGCCGGCTGTTTGATGAAGTGATGCTTGATTATGCAGATATCCCCCAACGTATAAAGCGGATTGAAATGGTAAAAAACAATCCCTATTTTAATGCCTTACAGGTGAAATATGCCTATGCTCTTACCTGTCATAAAACTCAGGGAGGTCAATGGGATGCAGTTTTTATCGACTACGGCTATCTTGCCGACGGTCAGTTGGATGTTGAATTGATGCGCTGGCTTTATACCGCCATTACACGTGCCAGTCAAATGGTCTATTTCGTGAATTTCGACGAACGGTTTTTTGGATAAGCAGAAAGTAGAAAGTAGAAAGCTAATAGTAGTAAGTTAAAAGCAATATAATGGATTCGCTATTAAATCTTTGCTATTTTTGAGATGATTTTCTTTACAATATTTTAAATATCATGAAGATTGACAGGTTTGAAGATATTATCGCGTGGCAGAAATCTAAAGAACTGTCACTATCTATATATGGTTTATTGAGTGAAAGCAAAGATTTTTCTTTTCGTGACCAGATTCAACGGGCATCTGTTTCGGTGATGAATAATATTGCGGAGGGCTTTGAAAGAAAATCCAACAATGAATTCAAGCAATTCTTATACATAGCTAAGGGTTCATGCGGTGAAGTTCGTTCGATGCTTTACCTCGCAAAAGAACTGAAAAAGATATCAAACGAAGAGTTTATAAAGTATCACGAACTTTCTGAAGAAATCTCCAGAGTCCTCTCCGGACTTATCAAGTCATTATAGTAGAAAGTAATGGAGCATTTCTCAATTTAAGTTAACAATCTCTTAACTTTATAAACTTTCTACTTTATAAACTTTCTACTTTATAAACTTTCTACTTTATAAACTTTCTACTTTATAAACTTTCTACTTTATAAACTTTCTACTTTATAAACTTTCTACTTTATAAA
>DASVHX010000036.1:0-7843 GCA_036382355.1 Bacteroidales bacterium | reverse complement strand
TTGCATTTAACTTCATCCATTTTTGTGGGTTGACCATCCCGACCATTTCCATACCATAAGAGGTTTTCGTATTGATGTTCATGGGCATGGTAACGGTTACACCATTGCCCTGCAGGCGGCTGATGTCCTCCACCACATCATTGGTGCGGTTATAAAAGATGCTTGAAGTAAGGGAACTGCTATGCCAGAATTTTTCAATACCCAATTCAAGGGAATTAGAGAATTCAGGTTTCAGGGCGGGGTTCCCCTTTTCAATATTCAACGAATCAGTATAATCGATATAGGGGTTTAATTCCCGGGGGGATGGCCTCTGCACCCGCCGGCTGTAGCTGAATTGCAATTCCCTTCCTTTTCCCAGATCGTATTGTGTGTGGAGCGATGGGTAAAAACGGAAATAGGAACTGTTATAATTGGTATCGGTCGTAGCCACCTTCGACTTATTCCAAACCTGCTCGAAGCGCAACCCAGCCTGGTATTTGAATTTTCCCAAAGAGTTGCCATATATCCCATAGATTGCATAAAGCTGATCCGAATAATCGTATTGGTTTTTCAATTGTGCAAGGCTTTCATACTGGCCTGTAGAATCGTTGTAGTTGCTGTAATCGTATTTCATGCCCATATCACTAATGGCAGCCTTGTAACCGGCTTCAATACGGCCGTTTTCATTCATGGGATAGCTGTAATTGCCCTGAACCGTTAACACCTTGTTTGTGTTATGTGCAATATTCTGTTGAAGCATGGGGTTGCCAGCGGGCGAAAAGTCTTGCGTAAGATAATCCTGCTGCCTGATATCACTTCGATTCTCCATTTTGTTTGAACTGAATATGATATCATTGGTATATTCTCTGCCTTTCTGAGGGAAGAGATGCTTGTATGAAAGCGTATAATCGTAGGCATTTACGCTTCGTTTGTTGTCGGTGTGCCTTTCAAAATACTGGAGCAGGGTATCATTCCCATCGTAATTGCTGTTCAGCATAGTGCCATGGGAATCAAATGCCATGCTCCTGTGTTGGACACTGGTGGTTAGCGTATTGCGCGTATTAATGAAATAATCAAAGCCGCCATTAATGCTGTACATATTGCGATCCATTGTGCCTTGCTGGGATTGTTTCAGAACATTCACCACATCGCTATAGGTAGTGGTGCGGATGCTTTCCATGGAGGTCTTCATGTGATTCATCCTTTTATCCACGCCAATGAAAGCATTGAATTTATCCTGACGATAATTAAGGTTTAGCGAACCATTGTATTTATCGCCGGTTCCTGCATTCCCTGAGATCATGCCGTTGAATCCCTGTAAAGCTTTCTTTTTTAATACGATGTTGATGATACCGGAAGTACCGTCAGGATCGTAACGAACCGAAGGATTGGTGATAACTTCCACGCTTTCAATAGCGCTGGCAGGAATCTGGTTTAGTACATCGCTGGCGGCAATCCCTGCCTGGCTGGAGGGTTTTCCATCAATGAGAAGGGTGATATTGGCATTCCCCCGAAGGCTTACATTCCCATCCGCATCAACGGAAACTGAAGGAACATTCTCCATCACATCAACAGCAGTGCCACCACCGATAGCCATGTTTTTATCAACTGTGATCACTTTTTTATCCAGGTTGCTGGTGATCATGGATTTCTCGGACGAGATTTCTACTGCCGAGAGGGAAGATGATTTCGGTTGTATCGTAATATCGCCCAATTTGATGTCTGCATTCTGGGTCGAAATATTCAGATCCGGAATGATCTTGTTCTCATAACCCATAAACTGGATACGGATGAAATACTTGCCTGGCAGAATTTTTTCCAGCAGGAATCTTCCTTTTGCATCGGTAATAATGCCGGTTACCATTTTACTGTCGGAACTCCGAAACAGTATGATGTTGCCATATTCAACATGTTCGTTGGTGACGGAATCGTGCAATACGCCGGTGATAATGCCGAAACCTTCTTTCGGGCCATTTCCTCCTGCGTCGGCTTTCGCACCCGTAGTTTGGGCGTGAACTATTATCAGCGATAAGAAAAAAGCAAAAATGGCAGTGATTATAGTATGCTTAAAAGTAACCATGAAAGAAGAATTGATAGAATTAAAATGATAGAGATTCTGTTAAATTTAGCCACCTGCCCCTGTTTAACTAATTTTAGTAGCTGCGGTCTGCAAAATTAGTTCTTTGGGAATACTAAATTTTTGTTTAACATTTATTTAACATAATCATGAATGATTAATCCCAGGCAGATCGGGAATAAGAGGCGGAGAAAATAATAATTTTGGGACGATTAAGAGACTACCTTAAAATTGTTTTTTTTAATCTTTATCACAATTTTCCGGATAATTTATTCAATCCTCAATGTTCTTTTGAGGCTCTTAGTGAAAAGAATTTATTATTTCCTTAGAAATGGCATTGTAATCATCATCATAATGGTGTGTTCCGGGAAGTAATCTTATCCCTGCTCCTGCCATCTTGAACAACTTGCTGTCGTCGCTATTTTCTTCTTCACCAAAAATACAGACCACATGTTTTGCAGTGGATTTCTTCAATTCTACCAAAACATTGTACTTATCATTGCTACTCCCCAAACTTAGCATATCAGCAACATGAATCTCAAAATCAGCCAATGGATCCGGACTCATCATCACTGCGCTTTTCAGCATATAGTCAAGGTCGGCCGGTAAGCGGGTGATCAAATATGGTATGATGTCAGCACCAAAAGAATATCCGCAAAGCACAAATGACTTTCTATTCCAGGCGCTCAGGTATTGATGTAAGACTTTTGCAATCTCAGATGCAGTTTCATCAGGTGTACGTGCCTGCCAAAAGTATTTTTGGGCATCCAAACCTATAACCGGTATCCCCTTTTCTGTTAGTTTTTCAGCCACCCCTTCATCGAAACTGGTCCAGCCGCCATCGCCACTGATAAAGAATATTAATGGCATAGCATCATTCTTCATTGCCGGTAATACGTTTAAAGGCAGATCGCTTACAGGTTCATAAGCCTGTTGTTGTTTAAACAGTTCATTTCTTGCCGCAACCATTTCAGGATATGAAGCTGATTTCTTTACCTTACTATACGCGTTTAATAGTTGAGGTAAAAAGTTTTTGGGGACCGCTAACCCATGACCAACCTTCGGCAATGGCACTAATTCACCATTGTTGACCTTCTTCATATACAGTTCGATATTTTTATAGGGACACACTTTATCATCTAAACCCAACAGGACGATAAAAGGAGCTGTGAGTTTGTCGCAAGGCTCGAGGTACCAGGATTTTCCTGCTATAAGTATATGCATCTTTAGCCCATTACCTGCACAAAGTGGCTTGTCGGTTTCGAGATCGGGACAAAATCCCAGAGAAATGGCACCTTTGAAAGTATTTGCCGGCGCTTGTGCCAAAATTCCATAAGCCAACGTAGCACCCGATGAATAACCCATGAGGATTGGTTTCAGATAATTATGGAACTTATATTTTTTCTGCAAATACAAACTCAATAATTCAAAATCACCCGCAGGGTAATAACACTTCCCATGCTGTTTTTTTAGATTACCTAAATAATACCTGATATCGATTCCTACTACCAATGCACCCTGGGCAGCTAAATGTGTTGCCATATTGCCAGGTCCACCACCCCAACCGCCATCTCCAGATATATACAATACCAAGGCTTCCGGTGTTGCGGCCGGTTTAAAAATAATAATTTTGCCGAAATTGCCATACCGGATTGTATCATTTACTATCGCCATTGTAATCTTTGGGACAATAAGGGAAAGCGTCAGAAAAAGAAATAAATTCTTCATGTTATAGAGTGGTTGTTGCTTTTTCATGGATTTTTTTCATCATCATGTAAGCGATTGCAGTAAAGTAAATATAGTAATCAACCAGAAAAATACGTTGCCATAATCCCTTATAGGTGTTTAAAAAGGAATTTTCGAAATATACTATCCTGAACGAGAAAAAAAGAATGGAAATAAGGCCAATGACCCATACGGTACCTGAAAAACGAAAAAACGCCGGGAATGATTCCCTGGTAAATATTTTCATCATGACCAAAGGCAATAGTATCAATGCAATAATCCCTATCCCGCCCAACAGATTATGTACAACTGCCATTATGGTAAGAGCTCCGTTGAGGTGATCGGCTTTAAAGATTCCTGATGCTACATTGTCTCCAAGTCCATAGGTTATGATCAGCAAGGAAGCTTTTCGGGCTTCCTTCCCGAATTCAGGGAACCCTATTCTGAACCCGATACCAAAGAGAACAAAAATAACCCCCAGGATGACCGACCAAACAGTTACTTCCCAGGTAACAGGGCTTGTGGATACTCCCAATGAGCTGATGGTGCCAGTGAGTTGGTTGTACCCCGGAATTTGTTTTCCGAATATATAAATTAGCGCCAGATCGGTGAGACAACCGACGATACATAATAAAACTATAGAAGATAAAATGGCCTTTTTAAAAATTGAATTCAACATCAATGTCTATGGTTTTATCACTTTAGTTAAAAGGGATGGAATTTTCAGCAGATCGAAATCGTGCTCATAAATTAAATACTTATCATGCCAGACGGGCGTAAACTTCTCCTTGTATTCCCGTAACCCTTTATAATGTGAAAACGATTTAATTTTCTCATAAGCAAATTTCATGGATCGCTCTGTTATATCTTCGGGCGTTTCAATCCCGCTCAGCGGTGCAAATCCAAGGTTAACGTACCGTATATTTTTTTGTTTAAAATAATTAAACAACTCTATCAACATAAAATCCATCGCACCATTGGGGGCATCATTTGTTTTACGGATAAGGTCATACGTTCCCTCGTCTTTGGCATAATCAGGGATAACATTCAAAAATCCGATGACTTTTTCTTCTTCATTTTCGACAACGATTACAGTTTGTTTCTTTATTTCAGCCCAATCAAACATTCCCTGCGAGAAAACAAGCTCCTGCCTTTCCATATCTAATAACCAGTCGTCGCTAACGGATTTTAGTTTCTGAATGAGTCCCTCTTTAAGCGGGGGATCATAGATATGTGCTTTGAATCCTCTTTCGTTTACTTTATTGAGCGCATTGCGCATGCTTTTTTTATCTCCTCCCTGCAAGGTGAAGACATTGAGATCAACAACTGCTTCCTGACCAAGGTAAAGGCATTTCTGCCCCAAGCGTTTATATACATCAAGGCTCCCTACCGGAACGCGGTAAGAAATACTTTTTAAGCCGTTGTCGGAACAATACTTGTAGAATGCCAACAGGCTTTTTATTATCACTTCATTGTTTTCTGCAACAGGATTTTCAAGAATTACGGCAAAATTCCCCGATACCTTGTAACTGATAAAACAGTTTCGCTCCTGGTTAAAAAATAACAGCTTATCAGGATATGTTTTGAAGTAGTCCAATGCCGAATTTCCATATAACTTTGTTAGTGCCGACGCTTCCTCAAGCTCTGCATGGATAGGTTCACTTTTCCACACATAAGGTGCAATAAGAGTGAAAACAAGAAATCCCATCGAAAGAAAACCGCTGATTTGTATGGAGTCAATAAAATATATCGCGAAATGACCGGATGGAACAAGATCAGGGCTTCCTACCAGGAAGAAGTTAGCAAGTGTATATTCTATTGATTGGACCAAACTGAAATCGATGTTAAAATGTTTGACGTCGAGAAAGTAAAATCCAACAACACCATATATCATTACAGCTGCCACACTTATCAGTCCGGTTTGTATCCCCACGCTTCGCAACCTGGGATTGTTTTTAACAACATATTCTTTACGGGTCGAAAACAATGAAAGTAAAACCACAAAGGCAATAGTCGCTTCTTCGTAGTCAATGGCTTTGGTCAGATGCCCGACCAACGATCCCAGGCTGAGCAATAATGCAAACCACCATGCCGTGCGCAAACCTTTAAGCATAAAAGCGGCATTTACCAAAAGGAATAAACCGCTGACGAGAATAAAATAATTGGAAGCGTGAATGGCTTCGTTAGGGATGTAATTCTGCAACAGAAGTAACCGTCCGGAAATGGCTGGAGTTAACACTGAAACAATATTTACCACACCAAGCACAAACAGTAAGGCAGCAGGCATAATCCTCATCAGCAGCTTGTTTACTTTCGCCATAAAAGATAAGAGCCCTGCTGCCATGGGCAACCAGAATTCGAAAAAGCGGTACAATGCAGTGATTGAAATAGCTTCAACCATTGTGAACCCGAAACGCGTTAAGGTAAATCCAAGCGAAAATTCAACTGCCCCTAAGCCGCGCATAAAAGGTGAAAGGATCATGAACACTACGGAAATGATATACCCGGAAGCACAAGCCAACAGACCAATATGTATTCCTAACGCCTGTGCTGCAATGTACAGGTGAAGTATTCCCCAAATCTCAATAACGAGAGAGTATGACAAACATTCGACTAACCCTTTCCATTTAATAGCACCGTTATCAATATCGTTGACGTACACTTCGACTGAAGGATAATATCTCTTTATCAGCCTGTACATCCTGCCCTTTCCGGTAACGTTGCGGAACAGGAAATAGATTGCAGTCAGTAATAAGACAACTGTAATTAATGCAATCCATTCATCGCCGTTAACATTCCGGGTAGTCAGCCCATAAACAAATACCGGAATGGCAATTACAACTACTGAAACAATCCCAATGAAACCATATATCGAACTGGCAAAATAAATTTTTGTTTTATGGATACCGGTCTTTTCAATTACATCGGTGAAGAAAGCAAGTGAAGAAACGCCTCCTGCAGGTAAAAAGACTGAAATAAAGTTCCGCTTCAGAAATAATGTTACCCCGGCCTTAATTGTGATTTTTTCGCCCAGGGCAGCAAATGCTGACCGGTACATAAAGCCATGAGTAACAATATACACGGCAGTAATTGCTATTCCAGCCAGAACAAGAGTCGTTGTTGCATGAGCAAGTTCATCTATTACATTTGATAATTCCGCTTCCTCATGATGGAAAAACCAGATTCCCAGGCCAATGAACAATGCCGCGAGTAAAAATTGCAAGATCATTTTCCGTTGTTCACCAATAAACGATACGGTGCTGTTCATTTTAAAGGAAAAAATTGACATGTTTTAAGAATCTGATTTTTAATTGTAGTTGGACTCAAACCGCCACGAATTTACAAAAAAAGGCCCTGAAATTCAGGGCCTTTTCAATTTTAATATCAGAGCATCTGATTTCCTGGTTTGATCAGGAAATAAGTTATCACTATTTTTCGCTGGTACTGCTGTTTAATTTCTTAAACGTCATGTACCAACTTACCTTATATATGTCCTGGTCAATCCCGGTAGCCATGTTTTCGGCATCTTTTGAAGACCTTACATAGGGGATCAGCACATCATCGCCTGGTTCCCAGTTGGCAGGGATAAGAACCTTCTGTTTATCAGCAGTTTGTAATGCAACAACTGTCCTGCGTATTTCATCCATGTTCCTACCTATTTCCATGGGATAGAAATAAATAGCACGTACTTTATTATTTGGATCGATAATGAATACGCCCCTCACATCCCTTTGAGTACTTGTAGGAGCATGTAACATTCCATAGCTTTTAGATGCTGACCAACTGTTGTCGTCAATAAGCGGGAAATCGATTTTCACCGGGTCCATGCCTTTGTATTTCAGTGTTTCCAATGACTTTTTCCAGCTAAAATGTTTATACAATGTATCCGTTGATATAACAGCAATTTTTACACCCAACCGATCAAATTCATTCTGCATATGAGCCAGTTCTAGAATCTCGGTAGAGCAAACCGGTGTAAAATCAGCAGGGTGACTGAAAAGAATTTTCCACTTCGATCCAAAATAATCCGGGAAAGTAATCTGGCCGATAGTAGATTCTGCA
>DASVHX010000035.1:0-4029 GCA_036382355.1 Bacteroidales bacterium | reverse complement strand
ATAACTGGGAACTGAGCCGCGAAATAAGAGAAAGCATTGCTATTCCTTTATTCCTTGCCGGCGGGCTGAACCCTGATAACGTAAGGGCAGCCATTGAATTTGTGCAGCCTTTCGGTATTGATTTGTGCAGTGGAGTCAGGACGGATGGTCGGCTGGATAATGAAAAACTTGCGAAATTATTCCATGCGATAGCCGGAAATTAACATATCCGACAAGCAACACTCATTATTTAACATCTGTGCATATTTTTTTTATGATTGCTTGTTATTAAATATACTTTTTTCGTAGGTTTGCAGTTACTAACCACCGTTGTTATCTGAAATCAGCTATACTAAATGCAATGGCTTATTCAATTCTACTACGGCAGCATTTAGGATACTAAAGGAATGAAAATCTTGTTTCGCTTATCGCTGATTATTTTATTGCTATTCGCTTGGTCCGGTGTTTTTGCTCAAATTACCACTTCTGATCTAGATAAGGCTTATGGGTTGGATCCCTTATTATACAACGGCAAGTATTATTCATACTTCGTGCCTAGATGGACAGAAGGAACGCAATTTTTAAATGGCCCCGACGCTGTAAAAGGATTTGTAACAAAACGCGGAGTAACTTACGATAACCTTTTGCTTAAATACGATGTATATAACCAGCAACTCATACTTCAATATAAAACCAACACCGGTGCCGATCACCTGATCATTATCTCTGATGTATGGCTCGAAAAATTCAATTTGGGCGATGTACACTTTGAACTGCTCGCCATTCAGGATACGCTCAGGCGGATTTACCAGGTAATGGGAACCGGTCCAATCCGCGCGTTATATTCCTGGAGTAAAAAACTGGACATCACTAACGAGATCGGAAACGAAAATCATGTATTCTTACCATCAATGAAAGAATCTTATCTGCTCATTGGCACAAAACTTTTGAAGTATAAGAAAAACAGGAGCTTTGTGAGATTGTTCGACCCCGCGAAACAAGTTGTGGTGAAGAAATACCTTCGCCAGCATAAAATAAAAGTGAAGAAAGCCTCCAACCAGGTTATAACTGAATTGATAAACTATTGCAATACACTATCACCAAAATGAAGCCTGGATTAATCTTCATACAACTACTTCTATTCGTTTCATTGTTATCGGCCAAAGATCCTGAAAAGATGATGGCCTGCCATTTTAACAAGGTGCCATTCGCCGGGTTCTGCAGCACTGTATACCGTGAGACCGGAGTAAAGGTCTTTTACCAGGAAAAATGGGTGAGAAACCTGAATGTGACACTGGAGACCGACAGTATAACGGTATTGCAGGCTGTGACGCTGGCCGTAAAAGGTTCGGGGTTAAAAGTTTCAGTTTGGAATAACGATATTGTGCTGCTTCCCGACGAAAAACTACTTTCCGAACTTCCTACATACGAAAACAAAACCATCACCATAGACACGGCGGAGCAGAAAGCAAAAACGCTCACTGCCAGTGAAGAACGCTACATCAGCAGCCGCAAAACGAATGTAATCCAAACCATACATATAGGCAGGACCGGAGCAGCTATAAGTAATGCAAATGCTAAAATCCTTGGCAGGATACTCGACCAGGAAAGCGGCGAACCGGTATTTAGCGCTACCATATTCATTGCAGAAACAAAAACCGGGGCAGTATCGGATATTAATGGATTCTTTTCGCTCACGCTGAAACCAGGGAAGTACAATGCCAGGTTCGAATTCCTGGGCTACGAGAAGAAGAAATACATGCTCGATGTGCTTTCGGATGGCGATTTAACGGTAAACATGAAAAAGGCGATTGTCCAGATAAAGGAATTTGTTGTGTACGGAGACAGCAAAATGAGCATCAAAGCCAAAGATCCGGGCTTCGACAAGATATCGATGAAGTCGGTAAAAGAATTACCCATGATGATGGGCGAACGTGACATCCTGAAGATTTCTGAAATGATGCCCGGTATCGTAAGCTCCGGAGAAGGTTCTACGGGATTGAATGTACGCGGTGGCGGCTCCGACCAGAATGCTTTTTACATCGATAAAATACCCATCTTTAACACCTCACACCTATTCGGATTTTTCTCGGCTTTCAATTCCGATATCATCAAGGATTTTTCGATTTATAAAGGACATATACCCGCGCAATACGGCGGACGGCTCTCTTCGGTATTCAATATCATCACCCGGCAGGGAAACCGCAAGCACTTCACCGCACATGGCGGCATTAGCCCCATAGCCGGCAATATCGTAGTAGAAGGCCCATTGAAAAAGGATACCTGTTCATACCTGCTTAGTGCGCGCTCTTCCTATTCGGACTGGATTCTGAAGCGTATCAAAGATCCAAACATTAGAGCCAGCGCTGCCAATTTTTACGATTTCTCCGCCGCAGTGAATTACGATATCCGGAAAACACAAATGGCGCTGTTCGTATATCATAGCAACGACCGCTTCCGCTTATCCGATATTAATGATTATGCTTATTCGAACAGTGGAGCTTCGTTAACCTTCAGTCGTAATTATACCAGCTCATTACATGGTGAGTTTTCCCTCATTGGTTCGCATTACGCATTCAGTACCACTGACAAGCAGGAGGTTTCGAATGCTTACGAACATGCATACAACATGGGGCATTATGAAGCCCGCGCCGATTTTAAAAATATCCTGAGCAACATTAGTACTCTCGATTATGGCGCAAGCTTAATCGTGTATAAACTCGACCGTGGAACTGTGTTGCCTTATGGCACACAATCATTACGCAGTCCTGTCGCCCTTGGCCAGGAACAAGGCCTGGAAAGCGCGGTGTATATTTCGGATTCATACAATGCTTTGCCCTGGCTTAATATTACTGCCGGCCTTAGATATACGCTGTTTAACCCACTCGGCCCTAAAATCGTAAATACCTATTCCCCCGGCCTGCCAATGGACATCCGCTACATCAATGATACGCTAAACTTCGGGAAGATTAAGCCTATCCGCTGGTATTCCGAACCAGACCTAAGGGTCGCTGTGAATATAGAAACCGACGAAAACGGATCGGTGAAACTGGCATTTAACCAGATGCATCAGAACCTTTTTATGCTGAACAATACAATCACCATTGCACCCAATGCGCAGTGGAAACTTGCCGATTATCATCTGTTGCCTTCACGGAGCAACCAGGTATCGCTTGGGGTTTTCCGCACCCTTGCCCAAAGCGGACTGGAGACATCCGTAGAAGTTTATTACAAGCGTACGTTCAACTACCCTGAATTCAAAGATGGCGCCGACTTCCTGAAAAGTCCGCTGGTGGAGACAACCGTTTTGCAGGGAATGCAGAAAGCCTATGGCCTTGAGTTTTTTCTGAAACGAAGCAATCGTAAGTTCGAAGGATGGTTGTCATACACCTATTCCCGCTCTATAGTTAAAGTCAGTGGCGATCATTCATGGTCCAAAATCAATGATGGAGAGGCCTATCCTTCCAATTATGATATTCCACATGTATTGAACGTAGTACTTAGCTATCATCTCACCAGGCGCGTCACTTTTTCATCGATTGTCGCTTACCAGACCGGCAAACCTATTACTTACCCGGAATCTGTTTATTACATCAACGGAGCGCCCTATTTCGATTATTCGAAACGCAATGCATATCGGATACCCGACTACTTCCGTTCGGATCTGTCCCTTACTATTGAGGGTAACCTGAGAAGAAAAAAACTCCTTCACAGTTCGTTTGTCCTGAGTTTTTATAATCTTACTGGCCGAGCGAATCCTTACTCTGTTTACTTTAAAACCGAGGGTCTTAACATCAGGAGTTATCAGTATTCTGTGATTGGCGTTCCTATTATCACTGCAACATGGATCTTTAAACTTGGGAATTATGCATCGGACTAATATCATGCTTTTATTTTTGATGTTGGCACTGATGGTTTCATCCTGCATTAAGCCATACGAGCCTCATATCGACAGCAAGGATGTGAATAAATTTGTGGTTTCGGGTCAGTTGACCGACCGCGGAGGAGATCAGATAGTTTCTATATCCATGTCTTCCTCCATCAACCATC
>DASVHX010000034.1:0-3588 GCA_036382355.1 Bacteroidales bacterium | reverse complement strand
CCAGAATTTGGTGGTAGTTGATAAAGGCCGTTATGATGATGAAAGTTCAATAGTAATGATCGAAAATGGACGCTATGCCGGCTTTGGGTATCTTCCGGCAGATAGCCCTGTGGAACACATTGATTCCTTTCGTGAGTATCTCAACAACTATTCCGACAACCGTGATGTGCAGCAGATCATTCGAAGCTATCTCCGAAGCCATAAGGTGAAAAAAATTATCCGGTTTTAACATCATGTGTTTAAGGTTACTCTGAGAGAAACCATGGAGACGCATAGGTTGCGGAGTTGCACGGCGTATCATGTAAATTAAGCATTTTATCTGGTATGATCTTTCGCTTATCAATTTTCGCATAATAATCTCTGTGGTTCTTTTTGCTCTCTGTGCCTCCGTGGTTTTATTGTTTTATTTAGCAGTTGCCTGCTGCGTAATGCCTAATTTTGTCCCGATAAAAGCCTTAAACCTTATGAAGATCACAAAATTATTCCTGATTAATACTGGCGTATTATTTTCTATTTTTCTGATTTTGGGTGCATGTAAAACAACGGAACCTGTCCGACCTGCCGAATCCTACCTCACGCCTGATTATAATCCACAACCTTCCACCATCAGCCTCCCGTTAGAGATGGATATTAAAGACGTTGAAAAATTGCTGAATAAACAACTTTCGGGTTTGATTTACGAAGACAATAGCCTGGATAATAACGGTGGCGATAATCTGATGTATAAAGCCTGGAAGAAAGAGGACATTAAGATTGCATTCAACAACGACTTGCTTACCTATCGCGTGCCGTTAAAACTTTGGATTAAGGCCGGATGGAAAATCGAAAAATTCGGGTATTCAATTTCCGATTACCGCGAAATAAATGCAGAAATAGCACTGAAATTTCACACGAAACTTACGTTAAATCCCGATTGGAGCATTACCACACAAACTGTTTCGGACGGATATGAATGGCTTAGTTCACCTGTTTTAAAAATGGGACCGGTGGATGTTCCCATCACCTATATCGCAAATCTGATCCTCGATTACAACCAGAAAACCATCAGTTCGGCTATTGATAATGGCATGAAAGAAAGCCTGAACCTGCGAAATTACGCGCAGCAGGCCTGGACGGATGTGCAATCGCCTGTAAACATTTCTCCGGAATATAACCTTTGGCTTACGGTGCAACCAACAGAAGCACTGGCAATGCCCATTTCGGGAAAGAATGGGAAGATAAGACAAGTGGCCGCAATCCGCTCATTGCTATTGTGTTCTATCGGCAAGCAACCTGTTGTAAAAGTGAATCCGCAACTTCCCAACCTTAAGATTACAAACGTCTTAGCCGATAACACTGTGATGAATCTCGTAGCAGATATTCCTTATACGTTTATCGATTCCATTTCCCGGCAAAATTTGCTGGGAAAAACCTTCAGCGAAGGAAAGAGAAGTATTACTATTAACGAGTTGAGTATATTTGGTAAGGATAATTCCATGATCGTGCAAACTACGGTGAGCGGCAGTATCAATGGGAAACTCTATTTCTCGGGCAAGCCGGTTTACAACAAGACCGATTCAACAATCAGGATAAGTGATTTCGATTTCGAGTTGAAAACAAAAAACGCCTTGGTGAAATCGGCAAGCTGGCTGATAAAAGGAGGAATTGTGGGATCAGTGGCAAAGCGCCTTGTTTACCCGGTTGGCGATAAAGTGCGCGAAACCCAGGACGCCATTCAGAAAAATATTACCCATTATGAGCTTGCCAACGGATTCTTTCTGACAGGCAAAATTGACCACATGGACTTACAACAACTATACCTTGCGCCTGGTTCTATTAAAGCCGCCATAAGCATACAATGTAAAGTGAAGATTATGCCCGAGTAATAAAGTAAAACCGAATTGACAGCGTTTTGAGGATTATCGCAATTTTATACTGGCACTTTGTTTCCTACCATACCCATTTGTTCTGATAAAGTTTTTCTGAGAACAATTATGATTCTTCATTTGTTCTATTAGAATTCTCATAATGTATGTACAATGAATGATTATAAAACAATAGAATCAATACTTTCCCCTCCACCACCACATATGGTTGGCAATGGATTCAGGGTTCATAATTTTTTGCCGGGCAATCTCCCGGACGAGGCAAGAATGTCGCCGTTCTTTCTGTTGGATTATAATGCTAAGATTGACTTACCGCCCAGTGATATACCTCGGGGAGTTGGTGTGCATCCTCACCGTGGCTTCGAAACAGTTACCATTGCATACCATGGTAAAGTAGCCCATCACGACAGTACCGGGAATAGTGGAATTATTGAGGAAGGTGATGTGCAATGGATGACGGCGGCTTCGGGCATACTGCACAAGGAGTATCAGGAAGAAAAATTTAACCGTCAGGGTGGCCTGTTTCAGATGGTTCAGCTTTGGATAAACCTGCCGGCAAAAGATAAAATGTCAACACCGAAATATCAGCCCTTGCTGCACAGCCAGATGGGTAAATTTGAATTGGCTGATGATGGTGGAGAAGTAAATGTCATAGCCGGATCGTACAAAGGAATAAAAGGCCCTGCAAGTACATTTACACCAATCCAGATGTACGATGCCCGCCTGAAAAGCAATGCAGTGCTGGAAATGGAATTCCCCGAAAATTACAATTCCGGAATATTGATCCTTGAAGGGAAAGTTAAGATAAACGAAATCAAAACTGCGCCAACTGATCACTTTATCCTTTTCGGAAACAAAGGAACTTCCGTTAAAATTGAAGCATTGGAAAACAGTATTTTGCTGGTACTCAGTGGTGAGCCGATTGATGAGTCAATAGCTCAATACGGACCATTTTTAATGAATACACAAGCAGAATTGAAGCAAGCGGTTAACGATTTTAACAGCGGCAAATTCGGATTCCTGGAAGACTAAAGAATGCTATTAGCCATTAGTTGTTAGCAGCTATTGCTTATTGAATAACTGCCCGGGTTTAAGTTGCAAATCTTAAAAGCCAAAGGCTAACTGCCAAAAGCCAAGTGCCAATAGCCAAGTGTGTAACAATAACGAGATTGGCGTCCGGGAATTTCGTACCTTTGCCGATTCAAAATCCATTTAATGCGTAATAAAGACAATAAGCGTCCGTCGGCCGGTAAAGGCAGCGTGGGTCGCGGCCGTTCGGCCGGCACCGGCAAACCTGCTTTTCGCGATTCTTCTTCGCCAAAGCGTGGACGACCTGTGGGGAAACCCTCATTTAGCAGCAATACCGGGAACCCAAAAGATAATATTGATTCACCATTCACACGAAGAAACAAGCCATTTTCTGCAGGTAAGGATAGCTCATCGTTCAGTCCGCGTGAGCGTTCCGGCGACAGGCCATCCGATCAGGGTGATACTTTCAGAACAAGCGGAAGAGGCCCTTCAAAATACCCGCGCCGCGATAATCCATTTTCAGCAGGCAGGGATAGTTCCACTCCGCGCGAACGTAGCGACCGTCCATACGAACGCAAGGATTCAGCAGGCTCAACTGATAAAAGCCCATCAAAGTATGTACGCCGCGAAAAACCATTTTCTTCGGACAGGGATAGCTCAGCTCCGCGCACACATGGCGACCGTCCATACGAAC
>DASVHX010000033.1:0-3784 GCA_036382355.1 Bacteroidales bacterium | reverse complement strand
ACTTCCAATGCGGTTTGTTAAGATCAGGTATTATGGCATCCTTAGCAGCAAGCAAAAAGACAGGGTTAAATCGTTGCTTGCAAAAAAACCGGAAACAAAGATCACTGAAACCAGACAGGAACGCATTGTACGACTTACCGGGTTTGACTCCCACATCTGTCCGGTGTGTAAAGCAGGGTTCATGCATACCATAGAATTGCTTCCAAAGATCCGTGCTCCAACAAATGTACTATATGCAACAAGAGTTTTATCGTGCTGATTATGGACATTTTAAGCTACCCGATTTGCCGGGATGGAAAGAGTATGTCCAATAAGTAAGAAAAACACAATAAAACAGGTAAAACCAGTTGATTAAGAAATGATGAATTAATGAAAATGTAAAAACAACACCAACATATTACCCAAAAACTACCAAACCGGTCTGAAATTAGGCTGCTCATGGAACATGAATAACGGTGGTAAGTGCATAGAACAAGGCCAGGTGCCTGGATGTAGTGCAACGTGAGACTTCATGCTTGGCACTACATGCCACATGAAGTCCTCTTTATTAGCTGTAGGGATCATTTTGAAACTGTCGTGTTATAGAGAAATTTTTGTCTTGCTGGTTTCTTTCACCAAACTTAGTCGCATATAGTAATTATTTATTTGTGAAGAACTGAACTACTCTTTTTAAAACAACATCTTCGCCGCTTATATAATCTTCGACATCCTCTGTTACCAATATATCCAGAGAGACATCTGACCCGGAAGTGATGAAAATTTGTCTTCTCATTTTCAAACTCAGACCTTAAGACGTCCAAAAACCCTGATATCCTTTACACCCATGTCTGCCAGGTTATTGGCAACGTTCCCAGTACCACCGAGAGAGTAACGCTGCTCGGAAACAGGTCTTGTTGCAAGGTTTGTCTCGACAGAGATCTCGCTCATGGATTCATCTATGAACCAATATGAATCGAGGCATAAATCACCAACGTTAACAATTTTCACTCCTGCGATTTTTCCCAGGGCTTTTTCAAGTTCTTCTCTGTTCATTTTTAATCTTTAAGGCAGCGAACACTTGCTGCATATTTTTTATCTGTTTTTTGGTTAACGAAGAAGGGAGATACATACAGGAGATTCCAATTCCATGATTTTGCCAAATCAAATTCTGTCACGGTCCAGTAATCGGTAACATCTGTAAGTCCGTTGTAATAACCGGTTACCGTTCTGCCACCGGCTGGAAGAGCATTAAATCCATATGAATTTGTTGCTCCGTCATTAGGAGTACTCCAATGAGCTGTTCCGTACTCCTTGAGTTTTCCTCCCGCATAGGCGGAGCCTCCGGCATAATCTGAGAGTACTGTCATTTCAGCATTATCGGGTACGTGCCAGCCATCAGGACAAATCTTACGGCTGTCTGTAACTGCGTACCATGTATACAGTCTCCCGTAAAGCGCTACATTTTCCTCAACACCTTCTGCTGCCCACTGATACTTTGGATTGCTTTCTGAAGATATATCTTTTGTTAGCGGGTCTGTTGTTCCGATAATATCGCCATTGCTGTACTTTGATGTTTTAAGATTCTCAGTAAGCCATGTTTGTGTTCCAATAGTTTGCGAGTGATAATAATTATTGTCAGCATCTTTGGCTGAAAATGTCTTAAAATATCCAGGGGAACTGTAAGAAATGCCAAGCTCATTTTCTGCCTTGATACGATAATAATAAATGGTTTCCGGATTTAAACCTGCCACATCAACACCTAAATTTACCTCACTGTTGCCAATGATGGGGCTTGTTGATGGTGTAACTGAATTTCCATAGCTCGTGCTGGTACCCCATTCAAATGTAATAGTGGTCAATAATGCATTCGGATTTACAGAACCGTTTATTGTTGCTGTGTTAATACCTGCAGTTGCTGACCTTGAATTCATTAAAGGCAGACCTCCGAGTGGTCTGAATGAGAGATTGGTAGTATAAACAGTGCCCAACTCATTCGTTGCCTTGATCCTGTAATAATACAACGCTCCTGGCGTCAACCCCGATATAAAAGCACTGACTTTTTTCCATTCAGAGGTTCCCGGAACCGGACTCTCAGCTGCAGTGACCGTGTTCCCATACGCAGTTGTTGTACCCCACTCAAAGACCACTGTTGTTGATAAATAGAATGAGACCACTTCCCCATTAAGAACCAGTGATCTGGTTTGTACGTCACTAATACTTTTTGCTGCGACCCATGGAGCTGACCCTGAAGTTTGAAAGGTTTTATCAGGGCTCAAAACTGTTCCCAGTTTATTTGTCGCTTTTGCCCTGAAATGATATGTTGTTGCCGCTGCCAGACCTGTAATATTAACCTTCAGGGAAGAAGCCCCCGGAAGAAGGAGATTTGGTTGTGCAGCGGTTGTATTTCCATAATCTGTAGTCGTTCCCCATTCTGAAATAACGGTCGTTGGTAGATCCCCGGGATTTACATTAAGACTGACTGACACTGACTTCGATTCAGTTTGGAAAGAAATGCCATTGATCTGAGGTATTGCACCCAATGTGGTAAATACCATATCTTTACCGTAGATTGAACCCAGTTCATTTACCGCTTTGATTCTGCAATGATAGGTTGCACCCGGATTCAGACCATGTAGGCCGGTCATGATTGCCAGATTCCCATCATAGTTTACAGGGCTCTGTGAAAGTGTATACACACTGCCATAGCTTGTCGATTCTCCATATTCTATTGTTACGGAAGTAGGAAGGGATTGAGGGTTAACTACTGCCAAAATGTAGACAGAATCAGCAGATACCGTTCTGACAAAGGAGTCATTATCGAGTATAACAGGTACACTGCCGGGAGTCTTAAATGATAATGAATTCCCATAACCTGTACCGGCTTTGTTCACAGCATAAGCCCGGGCATAATACGCAGTGCCCGGTATCAAATTTGTAATTTTGGTTGTAAATTCCAGTGAATCAGTCTCTGCTAACAATTTATCTCCATCTACCGTTGGTTTAATAGTTGTACTCCAGCAAATACCTCTTGATGTGATTTGAGCCCCTCCGTCATTTACAATTCTTGAAACGATTACGACAGCATGAGCGGTTACCTGCCTTACCTCAACGTTTGCAACAATAGGTATATCTGTATCTGCCTCTTTCTTGCAGGCAGCAATAAAACATATGGATATAATCCAACAAAATACTTTAATCTTTTTCATATTATATATTTGAATTAATGTTTAAGCACCTGCTATTATCATTGTCCGCAAAGTCTGCCTCCACAATCTCTACTCAAATTTCAAAGTTCTTCCATCAGGCTCACTTCTCTCGCTTATCCTGCAGGATTGAGAAAGCTCCGCTCCATTTTGTTCCTGCAAATTAATAACCGACTAATATAAGCCAAATGTTATCGGAAAATCTGTAATTTAAAGATGATTTTTTATATAGACTTTCGAAGGAAAGGGTCAATCAATAAATGTTAGTATAAAGGTAGTGACGATTGGTAATGGTTTTTGCCAGTCCAGGCAGATGGCTGAAAAGCTCGGGTACACTGCGAAAGAGTCTAGATGGTACCAAGTCTGGGTAACGATTGTAAGTTTTGGGTAACGATAAAACAATCAATATGGTGACCAAAACCCCAAAAGAAAATATAAGATCGGAAGTAAGTCTGGGATTGGGAACGTTGTAATGGGTCACGATGAACTAGTCCTGGTTAAGCGCAGAAATTGCATGTTATAAGGGATGGGCTGAAAAAGCCTTGCTTGTGCGTTGGAAGTCAGGGTGTTGTTGCCTCCTTACAGCTAACTCGTTTATTGCG
>DASVHX010000032.1:0-5090 GCA_036382355.1 Bacteroidales bacterium | reverse complement strand
AGTAGCCCTCGGGTTAATTTCTAATTTCTAATTTCTAATTTCTAATCTCGGATCTCGGATTTCGGATTTCGGATTTAGATTCACCTTCCGACTCTATGCTTTATGCTTTATACTTTATACTTTTCACTTATAGTGTATCTTTGCATGCAAGAATCGCTTCATCAATGAAAAAGATATATATACTCGTCCTTCGCTCCTATCTTGGGCCGCTAATTATGACTTTCTTTATCGCTGTATTTATTCTGCTCATGCAGTTCCTCTGGAAATATGTTGACGACCTTGTTGGCAAAGGGCTGGAATGGAATATCATCGGAAAACTTCTCTTCTATGCATCGTTTACTTTTGTTCCCATGGCCTTGCCGCTTTCTATTTTGCTGGCTTCGCTCATGACTTTTGGAAACCTGGGTGAGCGCTATGAATTGGTTGCTATAAAGGCCGCTGGAATTTCGCTCAGTTGGGTAATGATGCCGCTCATCATTGTTTCTATCGTTATTAGTATCCTCGCATTTTTCTATTCAAACAACGTATTGCCTATAGTCAATCTTAAATATAAGTCCATTCTGTACGATGTAACTCAGCAGAAACTGTCTCTTAATTTTAAGGAAGGTGTGTTTTATAATGGTATAAGTGGTTATGTGATGCGTATTGGAAAGAAGGATCCCGACAATGTAACAATACGCAAGGTAATGATTTACGATCATTCCGAAAACCAAGGCAATACAAAGCTTACGCTTGCCGATTCAGGACGTATGGAACAATCGCGCGATGGCGGATTTCTGCTACTGACCTTATGGAATGGTTATAATTACGATGAAACGATAGATCGGCGCAACGATGTAAAACGGCCATTTCAGCGAACCCATTTCGGGGAGCAATATCGCCGCTTCGACTTATCAGGCTTTAAGATGTCGCGCACGAATGAAGATTTTTTCAAGAAGAACTACCAGATGCTCAATCTGAAGCAGCTAAAGCATTCGACGGATTCGCTTGACAAGGACCTCGAGAATAAATATAAGGAAGTCCAAACTTCGATGAAGAGCAATTATTACAGCTTACAACAGGCGAAATTTGCTGATAGCCTTGTCAAATTAACTTCAACTCCAACTGGTGCGAATATGCTGGCCAAATACGATCAACCAATGCAAATGCGAATCGTCAATTTTGCACTAAGTTCTGCCCGAAATGCCAAAAGCAATATCGAATACAATACGCAAGCGCTTCGCGATAAGCAGGCACTTTTGAGTAAACACGACATAGAATGGCACCGGAAATTCACCTTATCATTTGCATGCCTGGTATTATTCTTTATTGGAGCACCAATGGGTGTAATTATCCGCAAAGGAGGACTTGGGCTGCCAATGGTCGTTTCTGTTCTCTTTTTTGTAATTTATTATGTGATTTCGCTTACTGGCGAAAAAGCAGCAAAATCAGGTGGTCTCGATCCATTCACCGGTATGTGGCTCTCGTCGATTATCCTGCTCCCGCTGGGCTTCTTCCTTACTTACAAAGCATCTACCGATTCCCCGCTGATGGATGCCGATGCCTACTGGAAAGTGATCAATCGGGTGGCTGCATTTTTAAAACTGCCGAAAAAGTCAGATGAAGATACTTCTGCTCTGTAATAAATCGCCCTTTCCTCCCCGCGAAGGTGGCCCAATTGCTATGCATGCTATCATCAGTGGTTTGATTGAAGCTGGGCATCAAGTGAAGGTACTTGCAGCAAATACAAATAAGTACTTTACCAGGCTGGAAGATATCCCCGAAGATTATCGCCGAAATACACGGATTGAATTCATTTACATCGATCTTTCACTAAAACCTTTGGATGCCCTGGCTAACTTGCTGGCAGGACAATCATATCATGTGGCGCGTTTTTTTACAAAAGAATTTGAGAATAAACTCACCGGCATACTTCGCGAAGAACAATTCGACATCATTCAGCTCGAAACATTATTTATGGGGCCATACCTGCCTCTTATACGCAAATATTCCGATGCCCAGGTTATCTTAAGAGCGCATAACATCGAACACCTGATATGGGAACGCACTGCCAGTGCCTGCCGCAATCCAATAAAGCGATTTTATCTCAAAGATCTGGCACTTACTTTGCGTCATTACGAACTTCAACTTTTAGGTGAAGTAGATGGTATTGCCGCCATCACTGATATTGATGCTACCTACTTCCGAAAAAAAGAGCCTGACACACCGGTGATAGCAATTCCTTTCGGCATCGATACATCAACTGCAGCAATGCCTGTTTATACGAATGAGAAATTCCCATCGCTCTTTCATATCGGATCCATGAACTGGATTCCAAACCAGGAAAGTATCCGGTGGTTCCTCGAAAAAGTCTGGCCAGCATTATTTCAGCGCCACCAGGAAATGAAACTCTATCTTGCCGGTCGTGAGATGCCCGATTGGCTTCTCAATCTTAATCAGACTGGTGTGGTAATCGCAGGAGAAGTGGACGATGCCCGCGCATTTATGCACGACAAATCGGTGATGATCGCTCCATTGCTTTCGGGAAGTGGAATCCGCATAAAAATTATTGAAGGAATGTTGGAAGGAAAAGCCATTGTTTCTACCTCAATTGGTGCAGAAGGCATAGAAGCCGAAAATGGCCGTCACCTGCTTCTCGCCGATACACCTGAGGACTTTATCGCTGCTATAGAGCGCTGCATTTCCGATCGTACTTTCTGCCATAATCTTGGCATGCAAGCCCGCGAAATGCTCCTCACAACATACGATAACCGCACGATCATTAAAAAACTCACAGGATTCTACGCTGAACTTATTGCCACAGCAATAACCGAATAACGTATCCAGGCTCCTTTCTCCTTACTTCTTTCTAATTTCTTAATTTCTAATTTCTAATTTCCACCGTCCCCCGCCCCCCGTCCCCTTTTCTACGTCCAAAAAGTGCGGCACAAAACTTTTTCCATAACTTTGTCCGGATATCCGGAGTGTTATGAAACTTTTCGTCCTGCTTTCGCGCGTTCCTTACCCTACTGAAAAAGGCGACAAACTTCGTGCTTTCAATCAATTACGATACCTTGCACAGAACAATGAGATCATTCTTTGCGCGCTTAACAATACACATCTCCATCCCGAAGCCCTCCAAAAACTAAAACCCTATTGTTCGGAAATCCATATTGTCCGCCTTCACTGGTGGGAAATTCTTACCGGACTAATTTGTGCTTTTTTTACAGGAAAACCAATGCAGGTTGGTTATTTCTATAATTTTTTTACTAAACGAAAGGTGCAGAAATTATTAAAAGTAGCTGATCATGATCATATTTTCTGCCAGTTGCTGCGTACTGCCGAATATGTGAGGAAACTTAAGGAACCTAAAACACTGGATTACCAGGATGTATTTTCTACCGGGTACAAGCGCATGGCCGAACAGTCGAATTTCCTGTTTACGTTTTTTTTCCTGATCGAGTCCAAAAGACTTGCGCGATATGAAAAATCTGTTTTTGATGATTTCAACAACAAAACAATAATTTCATTACCCGATCGCGACCTTATTCAGCATCCTTCCAGGGAAGAGATTGTTGTAATCCCTAATGGCGTGGATTTTGAATATTTCAGCCCGGTTCAACAGGACAAGGAAGTCGATATTGTATTTACAGGAAACATGCATTACCCGCCAAATGTGGAGGCAGCTTGCTTTCTCGTGAAAGAGATTTTACCTTTAGTCCGCGAAACACATCCAGAGGTGAAGGTATTGCTGGCTGGTGCAAATCCGCATCCAAGGGTTCTTTCACTTCGTTCCAAAAGTGTGTCAGTGAGCGGCTGGGTAAATGATATCCGTAAAAGTTATTCCAGTTCACGGGTATTCATAGCGCCCATGCAGATCGGGACAGGCCTGCAGAACAAACTACTTGAGGCTATGTCCATAGGCTTGCCTTGCATCACTTCTCCCCTGGCCAACAAGGCTCTTGGAGCAACCGAAGGAACCGAAATCCTTGTGGGCTATTCCCCTGCCGGATATGCAGCGCATATTACCCGACTGCTCGACGACCCAACATTCGCCGAAACTATTGCCGCTCAAGGGCGGCAGTTTGTACTTCAGAATTACGATTGGCATAAAACCACGCTTATGCTGCATCAGCTGATGTCGCAGACTAAGAAAGCAGAAAGTTGAAAGTAGAAAGGCCCACTCTCCCACTCCGCAATTCTCCACTCCATATTCCTCAGTACCCGGCACCCGGAACTTGGCACCTGGCACACGGCACCTCCAAATAGCATACCTTTATACAAAATTTCAGATTTATGGCAGACGATAAGAAGATCATCTTTTCGATGGTCGGAATCAGCAAAATTTACCCTGTAAATAAGCAGGTGCTGAAAGATATTTACCTTTCCTTTTATTATGGTGCCAAGATCGGTATCATCGGACTTAATGGCTCCGGAAAATCAACACTTTTGAAGATTATTGCAGGAGTAGAGAAATCCTTCCTCGGCGAAGTTGTGTTTTCGCCTGGATACCGCGTAGGAATGCTGGAACAGGAACCTCAACTTGACAATGCCAGGACGGTTAAAGAAGTTGTGCAGGAAGGTGTGCAGGAAGTTGTGGACTTGCTGGCCGAATATGAAGCAGTGAACAACCGGTTTTCAGAACCCATGACCGACGACGAAATGAACAATCTTATCGAGCGGCAAGGTGCTCTTACTGAATTGCTCGATCATCACGACGCATGGGAGCTCGACACTAAACTGGAGCGTGCGATGGATGCACTACGCTGCCCCGAAGGTGATACGCCTATTGCCAACCTTTCCGGAGGCGAACGAAGGCGTGTGGCTCTGTGCAGGCTTCTTTTATCTGAACCTGACATCCTGCTGCTGGATGAGCCTACCAACCACTTGGATGCTGAATCCATCGAATGGCTCGAAACCCATCTGAAACAATATAAAGGAACCGTAATCGCCGTCACCCACGACCGGTATTTCCTCGATAATGTTGCCGGTTGGATACTCGAACTCGATCGTGGTGAAGGAATTCCCTGGAAAGGCAACTATACTTCGTGGCTCGAACAGAAAACGAAACGCATGGCCTCGGAAGAAAAAACAGAAAGCAAGCGACGTAA
>DASVHX010000031.1:0-9195 GCA_036382355.1 Bacteroidales bacterium | reverse complement strand
CAGAATTATTCGTCCAATATCTTGAGCAGGTGCTCAGACTGGAAGCAGTAGGATGCAAAGATTGGCTTACCAACAAAGTGGATCGCTCTGTTACCGGACGCATTGCTATGCAGCAATGTGCAGGACCTTTGCAGCTCCCGTTGAATAATCTGGGTGTTGTGGCATTGGATTATCAGGGTACAAAAGGAATTGCAACATCTTTGGGGCATGCACCGGTAAGTGCACTTATTGATCCTGCATGTGGTTCGGTGCTATCGATTGCTGAGGCACTTACCAACCTTGTATGGGCTCCTATTGTGGGTGGATTGGGCGAAGTTTCGCTCAGCGCCAACTGGATGTGGCCATCGAAGAACAAAGGCGAGGATGCCAGGCTTTACACTGCCGTGAAGGCTGCAAGCGATTTCGCCATCGCACTTGGCCTCAACATTCCTACAGGAAAAGATTCGCTTTCGATGACACAGAAATACCCTGATGGCAGCGTAGTCTATTCACCGGGAACAGTTATCATCACTGCTGTTGGCGAAGTTTCCGATGTGCGCAAGGTAGTAAGCCCTGTTCTCGCCCCTGAATTCACATCAACACTTATTTATATTGATTTCTCCGGAATTCCATATACACTTGGGGGTAGCAGTTTTGGGCAAGTGCTTAACCGTATCGGACAGACTGCTCCATCAGTGAGGAATGCGGAGGAATTTAAAACAGCATTTGAAGCGATTCAACAACTTGTCGATAAGGGAATTATTCTCGCAGGGCATGATATTTCGGCTGGCGGATTGATCACAAGTTTGCTTGAAATGACCTTTGCACAACCAGGTGTTGGGTTACAGATTGATACCACTGCTATGGATATTCCGGATACAATACAATTATTCTTTAGCGAGAATCCCGGGGTAGTTATACAAGTGAATGATCTTGATTTCACTTCTGTTTTCCTTCATGAGCGTGGTATAAGATTTTTCCCGATCGGGAAACCGCAGTTTGGCCGACATATTTACCTCTTGAATGGCACCGATCTTTATAATCTGGATATTGATACTTTGCGTGATAAATGGTTTCAGCCTTCCTATCAACTCGACCGTAAACAGTGTGGTGAGAAATTGGCCTTGGAGCGTTTTAAAAACTATAAATCGTTACCACTCGATTTCAGGTTTGGCAATGAGTTCTCTGGTAGGTTAGATCAATTTGGTATTGATCCTCATCGCCGCAATGACACAGGCATCAAAGCAGCTATTATTCGTGAGAAAGGCGTTAATGGCGATCGCGAAATGGCATGGTCGCTTTACCTTGCCGGGTTTGATGTGAAAGATGTTCACATGACCGACCTTATTGCAGGGCGCGAAACGTTGGAGAATATTGGCATGATCGTTTTTGTCGGAGGCTTTTCAAATTCTGATGTACTTGGATCCGCAAAAGGGTGGGCTGGCGCTTTCCTTTACAACGACAAGGCCCGCGAATCGTTGGAAGCTTTTTACGCACGCCGCGATACGCTGAGCCTTGGTGTGTGCAATGGCTGCCAGTTGATGATCGAATTAGGGTTGCTGACACCTGAACACGTGCAAAAGCCGCACATGAAACGCAATGCTTCGCATAAATTCGAGTCCGCTTTTTTGAGTGTGGATATATTGGAAAATGATACCGTAATGTTACATTCCATGGCCGGGCAGCGGCTGGGGATATGGGTTGCGCATGGCGAGGGAAGATTCAGCCTTCCATACAGCGCTGAGAATTATTATATTCCAGCCAAATTCAGCGCAGATTCATATCCGGCCAATCCCAATGGTTCCGATCATTCCGTAGCCTGCCTGGCTACTTCCGACGGACGGCATCTGGCCATCATGCCTCACCTTGAAAGATCGGTTTATCCCTGGCAATGGGGTTATTATCCACGCGAACGCTCCGGCGACGAAGTCAGCCCCTGGATAGAAGCTTTTGTGAATGCCCGCGAATGGATCAAAGCCAGGATCGAAAAATAGAGGAATCAGCAGAGCCATTTGGAATATTTTGTTTCTCCCTGAGCAAGTAGGGAAGTAATATTTATTATTTAATTTGCCCAGATTCTCGATAATAAAACCGGGGAATAAAGGACTGACCTTTTCTGTGCAGAAGTCAGAATCTGTTTGATTTATAGATTTCAGGCGTTTAATTTATCTGGTTTAAATATTATGAAAAAAAAATCTACCCTCTACATACTGTTCTTTCTTCTTCTATCCATCGGCCAGCTTATGGCCCAGACGGATACGGTCTTAATCGATCAGGTAGAAATAACTGCAAGCCGTGTACCGGTTACTTATTCGGAAGTAGCCAGGGTGGTCGCTGTTATCAGGAGAGCCGACATAAACCTGGCACCGGTGCAAAGCTTGAATGAGCTTCTGGAATATGCCCTCAATATTGATGTAAGGCAGCGGGGGCCAAACGGCGTACAGGCTGATATTGGTATTCGCGGAGGTTCATTCGAGCAAACGCTTATCCTGCTGAACGGAATACCTTTTAATGATCCGCAAACCGGACACCACAATCTTGACTTGCCGGTAGAACTCAGCCAGATTGAACGCATTGAAATACTGGAAGGACCTGGTTCACGTGTATTTGGCCCCAATGCCTTTTGCGGAGCCATCAATATCATCACATCGGGCAGAGAAGGGAATTCGGTTAAAGCCGGAATTTCGGGAGGAGAGCACAATCTTTATACCAGTGAAGTTTCTGCTTCTGTTAATCAAAAAGCATTTTCAGGTTATATAGCTGCAGGTTCAAAAGGCAGCAATGGCTATATTTCCAATACGGATTATCGCACCGGTAACCTATTTGGAAGTGGAACTTATAAAGCGGGACGAATGCGTTTTGAGTTACAAGCTGGTGGACAAATGAAGGCATTTGGAGCTAATAGTTTTTATACTGCGAAATATCCCGATCAGTTTGAGCAAACGCGCACACGTTTTGCCAGCCTTAAGTTTTCGCGGGAAGGCAATTTGAAGTTGTCATCATCTATTTACTGGAAGCGCCATCACGACCGTTTTGAGTTGTTCCGCGATGAAAGGCCTTCATGGTATCAGGGGCATAATTACCATCTTACCGATGTTGGAGGAGCCGAAGCTAATGCCAGTTTTATAAGTCCCTTAGGTAGAACCGCTTTTGGCGCATCATGGCGTGTGGAACATATTTTCAGTAATGTGTTGGGACAACTAATGAACGATACATTATCTGTTCCCGGCGAGCCTGAAGGCAAGTTCACCCGCAGCGCCCAGAGGCAATATACAGGAATATTTGCTGAACACCAGGTTTCCCTAGGAAATCTTTCAGTTTCTGCGGGAGCCTTACTCAGTTTCATCCCTTCAGTGGGACCAAAGCTGTTTCCAGGTGTTGATGCCGGTTACGCTATTAATCAAAGTTTGAAGATTTTTGTGACCTTCAATACATCTTTGAGGTTACCATCATTCACCGATTTGTATTATGTAGGGCCTACCAATCTTGGTAATCCCGACTTAAAGCCCGAACAGGCAATTAGCTATGAAACTGGTCTCAAATTCAATAAAGCCGGGATTAACGGGCATGTAAGTGTGTTCCGCCGCGATGGCAGAAATATAATTGATTGGGTGAAATCCGCAGATTCCCTTAAATGGCAGAGTCGAAATCTCACGCGATTGCAAACAGACGGCTTCGAATTTGCCCTCAATTTCCAGCCGGCTTCTAAATTGAATGCTGACAGGTTTTTACAATCAGCCGGTGTGTCGTATGCAGGGCTTGTTTCGCGAAAGCAAAGCAATGACCTGCTATCAATGTATGCGCTCGATTACCTGAAACATAAAATTACATTATCGCTTCGGCATCGTATTTTTCGCAACACTGGTGCATCGTGGCTTTTTACCTGGCAGGACAGGGCAGGGAAATATGCTGATTATGCATCCGGAGATGAAAAAGAATATAAACCATTTGCTATGCTGGATGCGCGAATCTGGTGGACAAACACACATTTGCAGATATACCTCGAAGCATCTAATGTGTTTAATTCAGCCTATATCGACCTGGCAAATATACCCATGCCCGGTCGCTGGATGCGGGTAGGAATTGCCTGCGACTTCCATTGGGCAACAAAATAATTATGCTCTGCCCCTGACCCAAATCCTTTAGACTGGCCGGAATTTCCTGCAATGATTTATTGTATGCTCTTCCCATATTTAAACATCTGATAATTTAAGAATGAACCTATCAGCGGGTGGATTTATTTTCAACAGATCCATTTCAAAATGAAAAATTTTCGTCATTGATCTCAAAAGTTATATCTTTGGCTATAGAAAGAAAATTTCCGGGATATTTAATTCGACCCTGACCAAGGTGCAGGGTCTTTGTAATGGGGTTAAATAATTAATTAATGCGAAAAATTGTGTTTATCAGCGGTGCTACCAGTGGAATTGGTGAAGCCTCGGCTATTAAGTTTGCTCACAATCAATACGATCTTATCATCACGGGTCGCCGGGCAGAACGCCTGAATGCTTTAGCCAGGAAACTGGAATCGGAAACAGGAGCCGAAGTACTTCCTCTGGTATTTGATGTGCGCAACTGGACAGAAGTTGAACACATTATTAAATCCCTGCCGGAAAAATGGCAGAAGATTGATGTGTTGCTGAACAATGCCGGGCTGGCCGCCGGGCTTGACCCCGTTCAGGATGGCAATATCGACAACTGGGAACGTATGATAGACACCAATGTGAAGGGGTTGCTTTACCTCACCAGAGCTATTGCTCCTCTGATGATTGCCCGGGCAAGCGGACATATCATCAACATTGGCTCAATTGCCGGCCGCGAGGTATATCCTAACGGTAACGTGTATTGCGCCACAAAGTATGCCGTAGATGCCCTCACCAAAGGAATGCGCATGGACTTCGTGAAATATGGCATAAAGGTAACACAGGTTGCTCCCGGTGCTGCTGAAACCGAGTTTTCAGAAGTGCGGTTTGACGGTGATAAAACCCGGGCGGCTAATGTGTATAAAGGTTTTACACCTCTTCGTGCAGAAGATATTGCCGACGTAATCTGGTATGTGAGCTCGCTGCCACCTCATGTTAACATTAATGATATTCTGGTAATGCCCACTGCCCAGGCAAGCGCTACACAGATTTACAGGGAAGGTTGAACAGATGAAGTTCGAAAATTTGAAAGTTCTCACAAGTTTTAACCATAACAACTTATTTCAATCTATTTCAACATATTTCAAAGTATTATAAATGGAAGTAACCCGGATTTTTGACCTTCTGCCACACTATTCCTCCAAGTTCCTTCCAAAGAACGATGTGTTGGCTTTCAAAGAAAATGGTGCATGGAAAAAATATTCTCTAGCACAATACATTGAGGCTGCCGATAACATCAGTTATGGGTTGCTTGCACTGGGCGTGAAAGCTGGCGATAAAATTGCCACCCTGATGAACAATCGCCCGGAATGGAACTTTTTAGATATGGGTATCATGCAGGTTGGCGCAATCCATGTACCGATCTATCCCACAATCAGCGAGTCAGATTATCTCACCATTCTCAATCACGCCGAGGTAAGTTATATTTTTATAGCCGGCGAAGAACTTTACCGGAAGATTGAGCATATTCTACCCAATATCCCATCAGTAAAGGAAGTATATTCTATAAAGCCTTTGAACGACAACAAACAGCTTGCCGATCTCATTTCGCTTGGGAAAAGTCAGCCGCAGCCCGATAAACTGGCTGAGATCAAAGCTTCCATCCAAACCAATGACCTGGCGACGCTTATTTATACCTCAGGAACCACAGGAACGCCCAAAGGTGTGATGTTGTCGCATCAGAACATCGTAAGCAACTTTATTGGGGTTTCCTATATTCCGAAGTTCGGGCAGGAAGGCAAAGCGCTTAGTTTTCTGCCTCTTTGTCATATTTATGAGCGCGTTATCAATTACATTTATCAATACCTTGGGATTTCTGTTTATTATGCCGAGAGCCTGGCTACAATTACCGATAATATCCGAGAGATAAAGCCTGATATGATGTGCTGCGTTCCCCGGCTTCTCGAAAAAATATATGAGAAAATACTTAGCACCGGACGCAAACAAAAGGGTTTTAAACGCATGGTTTTTTTCTGGGCGCTCAACTTAGCCCTGCGTTTCGAGCCCGGCGGCAGGAATGGCTGGTATTATATGCAGAAACTGCGATTGGCCGACAAACTAGTGCTGAGCAAATGGCGCGCTGCCCTTGGCGGTAATTTCAAGATAATCGTATCTGGCGGCGCTGCCATACAGCCGAGATTGTTGCGTGTATTCTGGGCAGCAGGCTTGCCGGTATTTGAAGGATATGGTCTTACCGAAACATCGCCTGTAATTGCCACCACCAGCTACGATGAGAATGGATTAAAAGTTGGCACCGTAGGTTTTCCGCTTAAAGGGCTTTCTGTAAAGATTGCCGACGACGGCGAAATCCTTTGCAAAGGCCCCAACGTAATGCTGGGTTACTACAAAGAACCAAAGCTAACCCGGGAAGTGATTGATGAAGACGGGTATTTTCACACAGGCGATATCGGGCATATTGAACCCCAGGGGCAACTGCGGATTACCGGCCGTAAGAAAGAAATTTTCAAAACTTCGCTTGGTAAATATATAGCACCCGACTTAATAGAGAACAAATTCAAGGAATCACCTTTTATCGATAACCTCATGGTAATGGGCGAAAATCAGAAGTTTGCCGGAGCACTCATCGTTCCCGATTTTAATCACTTGCGGTCGTGGTGCAAGATAAAAGATATTGAATACTCCACCGATCAGGAAATGATAACCTTTCCACGGATAAAGAAAAGATTTCTGAAGGAAGTCCTTAAGTATAACAAACACCTTGGCGCCACCGAGCAGATCAAGAAATTTGAACTTTTAGATGCTGAATGGACAGTGGCAGGAGGCGAACTTTCGCCCACGCTCAAGCTAAAGCGTAAGTTTATCTGTAAAAAACACCGCGATGTCGCAAACAGGCTTTTCGATACCGAAGAAGAACTCTGCAACAATACTAACGCATAGATAACATGGATGAAGTAACCCGGATATTTGACCTCTTGCCCCATTATGTTCATAATTATAAACCAAAAGATGACGTACTGGCAGGTAAAGAAAATGGTAAATGGATCAAATATTCGATTGATGAATACATCGAAAAGGCAAACCTGATCTCTTATGGGCTTATCGCGCTTGGTGCAGGCAAGGGCGACAAAGTTGCAACCATTGCCAATAACCGGCCCGAATGGAACTTTGTGGATATGGGGGTGCTGCAGATCGGAGCTATTCATGTACCCATTTATCCTACCATCAGCGAATCGGACTACAACTACATTCTTAATCATGCCGATGTTAAATATCTTTTTATTTCGGGGAAAGATATTTACCGCAAAATTGAACACATACTGCCCGGCGTGAGCACTTTAAAAGGCGTTTATGCATTCAGTGAAACGGAAAATGTTCAACATTTCGATGAACTTTTACGCATAGGGCGTGAGAATCCCTGCCCGGAGAAAGTGTCAGAAATTAAATTATCCATCCAGCCAGACGATCTGGCCACGCTTATTTATACCTCGGGAACAACCGGCAATCCGAAAGGGGTGATGCTTTCGCACAACAATCTTATCAGCAATTTTAAAGCGGTGGCACACATTCCACCTATTGGCGAAGAAGGAAAGGCCATGAGCTACCTGCCGCTCTGCCACGTGTACGAGCGAATCATCGTTTATGTTTATCATTATTGCGGAATATCGGTTTACTATGCCGAAAGTTTTGCCACTATAGGTGATAACATGCGTGAAGTAAAACCCGGCATTCTGAGCACTGTTCCGCGCCTGCTCGAAAAAATCTATGATAAAATTATCGGCAGCGGACGCAAGTTGAAAGGCGTTAAGAAAATAATCTTCTTTTGGGCTGTGAAGTTAGGCCTGCGCTATGAGTTAAACGGCGCCAACGGCTGGTGGTACGAAACGAAGCTAAAAGTTGCGCGAAAGCTGGTGTTCAGCAAATGGACAGCAGCATTGGGCGATAACCTGAAAGTAATTGTATCGGGTGGGGCGGCCTTGCAGCCACGGCTGGAACGTATCTTCTGGGCAGCAGGAATACCAGTGCTCGAAGGTTATGGCCTCACCGAAACATCTCCCGTGATAGCTGTCGGTAGTTTTGAAGAGAATGGAATGAAATTCGGAACGGTGGGGCCTGTGCTGAAAGGTGTAATTGTGAAAATTGCCGACGATGGCGAAATACTGGTTAAAGGGCCAAACGTAATGCTGGGCTATTACCGGAATCCGGAATTGACCGGCGAAGTTATTGATGGTGAAGGCTGGTTCCATACCGGCGATTTAGGGAAGTTAGAACCGCAGGGCCAGTTGCGCATTACCGGGCGCAAAAAGGAAATCTTCAAGACTTCATTCGGCAAATACATCAGCCCGGAGCATATCGAAAACAAGTTCAAGGAATCGGCTTTTATTGATGCCATGATGGTAATCGGCGAGAACCAGAAATATGCTGCAGCACTTATAGTTCCCGATTTTCAGCACCTTAGGGGATGGTGTGGTGTAAAAGAGATTCCTTACACAACGGATGCTGAAATGATCGCGTTGCCACGAATAAATAAGCGGTTCCATAAAGAAGTGCATAAGTATAACAAAGCTTTTGGCGCTACCGAGCAAATAAAGGCTTTCGAACTGATGGGCACGGAATGGACCGTGGATACGGGCGAGCTTACGCCTTCCTTAAAATTAAAACGCAAAGTTATCAGCGAAAAATATAAATCCGTTATCAGTAAGATTTTTGATACGGAGGATTAAACCCTGCCGCATAACAGCTTTGCTTCTCCCTTATTCATAATTGTAATAAATTACATAATAAGCGATTCGAAACGCAATTTATTTGCATATATTTGATTTCTTGGAATGCGGTTGGGCATTTCTATACTTCCTGCCTTGGCTAATCCTGCTGACCATACTCTTTAGAACTTATTTTTAAACTGATTATAATTTGATAAAAAATTATGTATTTAATAGAAATATGAGCCAATGTAGTGTTTATACAATAGTTATAGCCCATACTTAAAAATATACTAATGACAGACAATTCATTGAAACATTACTTTGACTTGCGCATTGACACAAACTTGCAGACAATTGATTTGACTGCATTTCATAGACACACCAGATTAACTCAGGCAAAGACAGACAAA